>NZ_JBSGXP010000006.1:0-99451 GCF_053610105.1 Kitasatospora sp. NPDC054939
GAACTGTATTGCGGGTCATACCCCCCCCTAACCGCCGGGGGTGGGGGGGGCGGGGAGGCCGTGGGGGTGCTCGACGACTTCCGCGTGTCGGCCGTCGAGCACCTGGCCGACTACTGGACCCATCCCTCGTCGAGGTGGACCGTCCAGGCGTCTCCAACTGCGGGCCAGCCGGTCCCCCGGGACCGCTGGAAGGCGCGGTGGGCCGACGTCTCCAGGGCCGCGGACCTCCGGGCGTGGACCTGGGAGTACGCGGGGCACACGCTCCTCGTCCTTCGCCATGACGCCCGCCTCCATGGGCAACCCGCGCTGACCGCACGTGAGGTGGCGAAGATCCTGGTCGTGCTGGCCGGTCGCGGCTGCACCCGGGTGGAATGGGGGGAGGACGCGCGCCGTCCGGCGGAGGAGGTGGTCGGCGCCGGGGAGTTCTCCGCGTGGTGGCGCGACGTCCTCAGCGCGACGGTGAACACCCGGACGCTCCAGGCGGCGGAGCAGGAGATCGTCTCCACCACCGAGCGGGTGGGGGCTGCCCTCCACGCGGCCGGGAGCCCCGGGATCCGGACCTTCACCGTGAACTACCATGACTCCGTGAGCGGTTGGCGTCTCGTCCTCGACTGGCCGCGGCACGTCGCGCCGCCGAGCGTCGAGCTGCCGGTCCTGCCCTGGGCCCCCGCCGGTGACCAGTGGTGGTACGGAAACTACGACGGCCATGCACGCGCCTACGAGACGCTGACCCTGACGCCCGGCTGGTCACCCCCGGGTTCGGTCGGATTCGCCGAGGTGTGGACCGAGACCGTCTACTACAGCCACCAGCGGAAGAAGTGGGCCTCCCACACGCCCGCGTGGTTCGCGCGGTCGCTGCTGAGGGACGAGATCAGCCACCCCGGCCCCGGGCACGGCGACGACTTCACCTTCCGCCTCGCCGAGCACACGGACGCCCGCGAGTTCGTCCCCTTCGTCGTGGCCCTCGCGGGCATGGTGACGACCGCGCTCCTCGACGTCGCCCGCGACCACGGTGCGGCCCCCTGACCCCGCACCCCGCACCCCGCACCCCGCACCCCGCACTGACGTCGGCCGGTCGGGGTGGGGTTCGGGCAGGCCCTGCCGGGGCGCGACAAGCACCTGCCCCACGTACCGACCCCCGGCCCGGCGGGGGAGGCCGCCGGGCCGGGACGTGACGAGAGAGAATGGACCATGGCGCAGCACGGCATGACGGTGGACGGCATCGTCGAACGGATCCTGTTCGTCGGCAGTAACGGCCTCACCGCGTTGCGGCTGGGTCTGGAGGGCGGGGAGAGCCTGACGGCGAAGGGTGAGGTGCTCGTCGGCGTCCAGCCGGGCGAGACGCTTCAGCTGACCGGGACGCACGCCCAGCACCCTGTCTACGGGGCCGAGTTCCACGCCGTGGAGTGCCGCTACGTCGAACCGGCCACGCTGCACGCTATCCGCAGGTACCTGGCATCAGGTCTGGTGAAGGGCATCGGCCCGAAGCTGGCCGACGCCATCGTCGACCACTTCGAGCTGGAGACCCTGCACGTCATCGACACCTCCCCCGGCCGGCTGCGGGAGGTGCACCTGATCGGGGAGGCCCGCTACGCCGGCATCGTCGCCGCCTGGCAGGTCCACCAGGAGATCCGCCAGCTGATGGTGCTCCTCCAGGGGGCCGGGATCTCCCCGACCCATGCCCCGCGGATCGCGCACCACTTCCGGGTGGAGCGGCAGGAGGCGCACGATGTCACCGACGTGCTGGAGATCGTCCAGGAGGCCCCGTACCGGCTCACCGAGGTCTACCGGATCGGCTTCACAACCGCCGACAGACTTGCTCTGGCCCTCGGCTGGCCGGAGCGCAGCCCGGAGCGGTTACGGGCAGCCCTGGTCCACACCCTGGAGGACTCCGCCGTCCGCGACGGACAGACCTTCCTCTACGACGACGAGTTGTTCCGCGCGACCTCGGAGAACCTGCGCGACGAAGGCCTGGCCGCTCTCCTGCCCGAGCAGCTCGACGTGCTCGTCGGCGAGCGCCGGGTCGTCCTCCAGGACCTCCCCCACCGCGGGCGGCTGCGCCCGGCGGTGTTCACCCCGCGACTGCACGGGGCGGAGACGTCGGCGGCGTCGCGCATCGCCCGGCTGCAGAGCACCGGAACGCGTCTGGCCTCCCTGCACCCCTGGCGCAGGGAGCCGTTGCCGCTGCTCGACAGTGCCACCCGGCTCACGGCGGAGCAGGAGGCGGCGGTACTGATGGCCGTCACCGAGCCGGTGTCGGTTCTCACCGGCGGCCCGGGCTGCGGGAAGTCCTTCACCGTGAAGTCGATCCTCGACCTCGTCGAATCGGTCGGCGGCAGGGTCGGCCTGGCCGCGCCCACGGGCCGCGCGGCCAAGCGGCTCTCCGAGCTCACCGGCCGGCCGGCCACGACCGTGCACCGGATGATCGGCAAGCCGAAGGAGGAGGACACCGGGCCGCTGAGCCTCTTCGACGCGCACGATCCGCTGGAAGCCGATCTGGTGGTGATCGATGAAGCGTCCATGCTGGAGGTGGCCCTGCTGGACCGGCTTCTCGGCAAGCTCGCCCCCGGGGTACACCTGCTGCTGGTCGGTGACGTTCACCAGCTGCCGAGCGTCGGACCGGGTCAGGTCCTGCGCGATCTCCTGTCCGTGGCGGAGATCCCGCGGACCCGGCTCAGCACGATCTTCCGTCAGGACGGCGCCAGCAGCATTCCTGTGAACGCCCAGCGGATCAACCGCGGCGAGGACACCGTGAACGGCGGCGAGTTCTGGTTCCTGGCGGTACCGGACCACAGGATCAGCGACACCGTGGTGGACCTCGTCACCCGTCGGCTCCCCGGCACCTACCCGGTTCGGCCCGACGACATCCAGGTCCTCGCGCCCGCGACGAAGGAACCTGCCGGAACCCGCGACCTCGGCCTGGCGATCCAGGGCGCCGTCAACCCCCACCAGGACGGCTCGCCCCAGCACTTCGCCGACGGCCGGCCCTTCCGCCTGAAGGACCGGGTCATCGCCATCCGCAACGACCCGCGCAAGGGCGTCCTCAACGGCACCACCGGCACCGTCACCGCGATCGACGACAAGGAACGCCGGATCCACGTCACCATGGACGACGCCGCAGCCGCCGTCTACGGCTTCGAGGAACTCGACGAACTCCTGCACGCCTACGCGATCACCGTCCACCGCTCCCAGGGCAGCGAGTACCCGATCGTCGTCGTGCCGCTCACGAAGAGCTCGTCGTACCTGCTCCTGCGCCGCAACCTCCTCTACACCGCGGTCACTCGCGCCCGCCGGCTCGTGGTCGTCGTGGGTGACCCCGAAGCCCTGGCGATGGCGATCAAGAGGCCTGCGGACCCCCGGAACTCCTCGCTCGCGCTCCGGCTCCACGAAGCCCTGACCGGCGACACGCTCCTGCCCCGCCCCAGCGTCCACCGCAATGGCCAGACCACCCTGTGCTGACCCGCACGGAGTGCCACCGGCGCCCTCCCGGTCAGCCCGCCGTGTGGCGCAGGATGTCGAGGACCTCGCCGGTGATCGCGGCCTCGTTCCGCTCGAAGGCCGGCCCGGTGAGCAGGTCGGGCTGCGCCGGGAGGCCGTCGAGCACGGGGGTGTGCAGGTGGCCGCCGGGCAGGTGCGGGGCGAGTTCCAGGCGCAGCCGGTTGGTGCGGTAGGCGACCTCGTTGGAGAGGTAGCCTCCGCCGCCGCCGGCGACCGCCCGCGAGCCGGGGGTCGGGCCGTCCTCCCGGTCGACCGGGCCGCTCGCCCCGGCGGGGATCTCGGTGACGGCGGTGTTCAGCCGGACCGGGTAGGGCTGCTGAACGGCCGTCATCGGCCCGGTGGGCAGGCTGGTGGCGATGAACTCGGCACCCGGGCCGAGGCCGGGCGCCGTGACGGGGTGCGCGCGGGTGCCGCCGGAGAGCGCGCCGGTGTTGTCGGGGTAGGGGTCGGCGGAGCGGGCGCGACCGGCCCAGGCCTCCAGGGTGAACAGCCCGGGGTAGCCCTGGCTGATGGTGGTGATGAGCTCCGCGGCGCGCGGGCCGGGGGCGAGGCGTGGGGCGTAGGCGCGTTCGACGATGCCGCGGTCGAAGTCGCCGTAGCGGACGGGGAACAGTACCGAGCGGATCTCGGCGGGGGTGCCGTCGGCCAGGGTGATCCGTCGGCCGTTCAGTTGCAGGGCCGCCGAGCCGGAGGGGTTGGCGCGGCGCGGCTCGGTGTCCAGGCCGAAGGGGTCGAAGCCGCTCACGAAGATCCGCCGCACGCCCTGACGGCCGCTGAACCCGCCGTCGGTCAGGCCCCGCGAGGCGTCCTCGAAGCGCTGCCGCAGGGCGGCCCGGTCGACGGTGAAGTCCGGTTGCCAGCGGGCGAGTCGGACGGTCATCGCGACCCTGGTCCAGTACAGCGGCCGGTCGTCGGCGGCCGGGAGGTCGCCCCCGGGGCGGCGGCCCTGGGCGCGGTCGACGCCGGCCCGCCAGAGGGACGCGCCCCAGGCGTCGACCAGCCGGCCGGCCTCGGCGGCGCTGCGGGCGGTGCACAGGGCGGCGGGGAACCGGCGGACGAAGTCGCCGAAGCCGGCGCGTTCGGTCAGGGCGGCGGTCCGCGGGTCGGTGGTGCGGGACTGTTCGCGGTCCAGCGGCGCGGACTCGACGGTCCGGCAGGAGGGGTTGACCGCATGGGCGGTGGCAGCGGCGGGGAGGATCGAGGCGGCGAGAGCGCCGATGAGGGTCGCGGCGAGTGCGACCCGGCGCCGGGCGGTCGTCATGGCGTGGACATTACAGATACCCTCCCCGGATTCACCAGAGCGCCTCGCCTTCGCCACCCAGGGTGACCGCGGGCAGCGCCGGAACCGGGAAGCCCGCAGCAGAACAGGCCCCCACCCCCTGGCGGGTCACGCCCCGTAGCGGTTAACTGGGAGTGAGCAGGGCAGGAACGGAGGCCCGGCGATGGAATGTCCCCATCCCACCGGATTCCACACCGAGGTCCGCGCACACTACGCGGCCACCGGCGCCGAAGTGGCCCGGCTGCTGCGCTCCGTGTCCGAGGACCGCTGGACAGCGCCCACCCCGTGCCGCGACTGGGACGTGCGCGCGCTGGTGAACCACCTCGCCGCCCAGCACCTGTGGGTGTGCCAGGCGGTCGCCGGCTACACACCGGAGCAGATCGGCCACCGCTTCGAGGGCGACGTCCTCGGCCGCAACCCACTGGGCGTCTGGGCGATGGCCGTCCGCAGCGCGCAACGCGCCCTCGACCAGCCGGGCGCCCCCGACCTCCTGGTCCACCTCCCCTACGGGATGCGGGACGTCGGCGGGTACGCCCGCGAACTGGTCGCCGAGACCGTCGTGCACGCCTGGGACCTCTCCCGGGCCCTGGACGAGCGCGGACGGATGCCGCCGGCCTCCGCCCGGTACGCGCTCGACGAGTTCCACGGCTACCGCGATCTGGCCGGCACCGGCCTGTTCGACCCGCCGTTCACCGCGCCGCCGGGCGCGGACGCCGAGGAGCAGCTGCTGGCCCTCACCGGCCGCGACCCGGCGTGGTCCGCCGGTCGCATCTGACCACGCCCCCACCGACCCGCCCCACCGCACCGCCGGACGTCGGCCCGCTGACGACCGACCGACCCGCGACAGCGACAGCGGCGGTCGCGCGCTGCGCAAGGGCACATCCTGGTGAGCAGCTCCGGTGAGCGCCCCGCGGCCCCGCCGGCTGTCCGGCGGGGCTTCGGGCCTTCACGCGGGATCGATGGTCAGGGCACCCGCTTGAGGGGGGTCGTCAGCTTGCCCGTGACCACCAGGGCGAAGTCCTGAGGCCCCTTCAGCATGTTGCGGGCGAAGACCTGGATGAGGTACTTGCCGGGCTTCGGCGTCGGGAAGCGGACGACCTCCACGTTGTTGACGCAGTCCGAGGCGAGCAGTTGGGCGGGCAGACCGGAGTTGCCGATCTGCTTGGTGCCGTCGGGGGCCTGCACCAGCACGCTGAGGTCGTTCTGCAGGGCCCGGCCCGGCAGGTCCGTGTACGCGAGGCACAGCCGCAGCGGCATGCCGGCCGCCGCCTCGACCGAGAAGCGCATCCGGTCGCCGGTGGTGTCCAGCTGCTGGGCGGGGGTCTCCCAGTTGTCGAAGAAGCCGAGCACGAGGTCCGGGTTGCCGGGGTTGGGCACCGTCGTGGGCAGGTGGACGGCGCCGAACCCCTGCTGGAAGTGCGAATCGACGGCGGCCGCGTCCTGGCCCGTCAGCGTCGTGGCCCCGTTGATGAGGGTGGCCTTGAGCAGGGCGGCACTGGGCCTGGCCTGCCGCTCCTGCACGTAGTACTCGCGGACCAGGGCGGCGCACCCCGCGACCAGCGGCGTGGCCATGCTGGTGCCGCCCATGAACGCGTACCTGGTGTTCTCGTGCAGGCCCCAGTAGTTCTTCTTCGGTGCGGCGGCCGAGCGCGCCGAGAGGATGTCGGTACCGGGGGCGACGACATCGGGCTTGACCCGCCAGTCGTCGCAGGGACCGCGGCTGCTGAACGCGGCCAGCCCCTGCGGGTCGCCGGAGACCTTCTCGTCGGCGATCGGCGGATCGGGGAAGGGGATGATCGGCGGAGTGGGATTGCGCCAGTCACCCCAGGTGACGCCGTCGCCGGTCGGTCCGTCGGTCCGGCTGGTGCGGGATGCGCCGACGGTCAGCGCGTTCTTGCTCGACCCGGGGGACTCCACCGAGAGCCAGTCGACGAACCCCTGCTCCGAGCGCAGGCGCACCTCCGCCGCCGTGCCCGAGTTCCCGGCCGCGATGATGATCAGCATGTCGCGGCGGCGGCGCACGTACGCGTCGACGTCGTCGGAGTTGGCGGTGTACGCCGCCTCGGTCGCCGCCCCCCAGCTGTTGTTGTGGATGCGGGCGCCGGCCTGGAACGCGGGCTCGAAGAGGTCCTCCAGGGACAGCGGCAGACCGCCGAGGCCGTTGTTCCGGTCCAGGACGGACTGGAAGTACAGCCTCGCCTCGGGCGCGACACCCCGCAGGGCGCCCGCGGACGCGGAGCCGTCGCCGAGGATGGAGCCGGACACGTGGGTGCCGTGGCCGTGCGGGTCGGAGCTGTCGCCGGGCCGGCCCAGCGCCACCGTGTCGACGACGCGGCCGGCGAAGTCCGGGTGGGTGGGGTCCAGTCCGGTGTCGGCCACCGCGACGATCTGGCCGTTCCCGCGGAACGGCAGGTCGGCCGTGCCGGGGTTGCCGTTCGCGGTGACACCCAGCAGGACGCGGGCGACGTCGTTCAGCAGCCGCGGCGGCACATACTGGCTCATCTCGGCGACGCCCGGGACCTGCTTGATCTCGTTCTCCAGCGGCGAGCCGGCGGGCAGCCGGATGCGCAGCCGGCGTCCGCTCTCCGCGAGGATCGTCGCGGCGGGGTCGTCCACCCGGGCCGCGATCCAGCCCCGGACGGACGGGCGCACGGCCTCGTCGGTCACCACGAGGTCCCAGGTGCGGGCGGCGGGTTGGGCCTCCGCCGCTGCAGCGGCGTCGGGCCCGCCGCCCTCGACCGCCCCGCCGGCGCCACCACCCGGCTCGGCGGCCGCGAGCCGCACCGGAGCGGCCAGCCGCGGGCCGTAGCGCTCCACGGACTTGACGAAGGGCAGGTTGACCACGGTCTCCGCCTGCTCGGGGGTCGCCGTGACCAGGTACGCGCGGGAGGGGAAGGCCTGCTGCAGCACCGTGCCGGTGGCGCGGATCTGCTCCCGGTAGGCCTCCAGCAGCGGCTCGCCCAGCCGCAGCACCCACTGACCTGGCGTTCCCGGGTCGAGCGGGATCGCCTCGGCCTCGGGCGCGGCCTCCGCCGCGGAGAAGGCGGCGGACCCCGGCGCGGCGATCAGCGAACGGGCCAGCGGCGAGGACTCGGCCCGGCCGTCCCCGTCGAGCCGGTCGACCGTCAGCCCGGCCTGCTCCAGACGCGGCAGGTCGCTCTCCTGGGCGTCCCCGACGACGAAACTCCCGGTGGACGAGGAGTTTCCGAGAATGCTCAGTGCCGCGGCTTCCTCGGATTCATGCATGTAGTAGGCGATCACACGCATGGCAATCGCCCCCTTCCGGAGCGCAGGAACATAGGGAATAGTCGAGAACGGGAAAGGGGATTCCGCCGGCCAGGATCGACCGTGGGCATATCCACTTTCAATGTACCGCCGACCTGCAGGTACAGCCTCACCGGAACCTGCGGATTCGGCCTCACCGAAGTAGGCTGCGGACGGCGGGAAGTGACCATCCGTAATGAAATGTTCGGCGGCATGCGTTATCGGTGATTTGCCATCCGGAAGGATTATGGGGTTCGTTCACCCCCACCTTCCCCGGGGTTCCGGTCGATCACCACGCCGCCCGGCGCGCGGAGGGTCACCGCCCACGGGCACCCGGGGCCCGCCGCACCCCCGGTCGCGTCCTTTCGACCCTCCCGCCCTGGCACCCGCCTGCCCTCACGCCCTCCCTCCCGTCCGCCCGGCCGTGGGGACCGGATCCGGATGCGCTGAGCGGGGAGGTCCTGGGCCGCCGGCGGTGGGGGGTGGGAGCCGGCCACACCGTGCGGAGGTCTGGTCGCGGCGGTCCTGGTGGTGGTCCGGCTGGTGCCCGGTCGCAGCCCGGTCGGCGACACCGCGGGACCGCGACGAGGTCGACCTATCCAAGCGTCGCCCACGGCGTTCCGGAGTCGAGGCCGCGCCCGGGGCCGTCGCCGGCTTCCCGGGCCTGGGCCCAGGCCGGCCCGTCCGGTGGGGCGGGCCGGCACCGCCTGTGCCCCGGTTGGCCACCGGATGGGCGGGTAACTTGGAGTTATGGGCACCGACACCGACGCTACAGAAGGTGACGGCCGGATCACCCAGGATGCGGGCGACCGTCCGACCGTCGGCGTCGAGGAGGAGTACCTGCTGCTCGACCCGGACAGCGGTCTGCCGCTGCCGCACGTCGACGCGGTGCAGGAGGAGGCCGGACTGCACCCCGCCGTGCACCACACCGAGCTGCAGAACGAGCTGCTCCAGGCGCAGGTCGAGGTGGCCACCCCGGTCTGCCGGGACCTCGCCGAGGTCGGCGGCCATCTGCTGCGCCTGCGGCACGCGCTCGCGGCCGCCGCCGAGACGGCCGACTGCCGGCTCGCCGCGTGCGGCACCGCCCCGTACGCCCCCTCCACGCCCCCGGCGATCGTCGACGCCCCGCGTTATCGCTCCATCAGGCGGAACATGTCGCGGCTGGCCGACGAGGCGCTCATCAACGGCATGCACGTGCACGTGGCCGTGCCCGACCCCCAGACGGGAGTCGAGGTGCTGAACCGCCTCCGGCCCTGGCTGCCGGTGCTGATCGCACTGTCGGCCAACTCGCCGCTGTGGTACGGCTCCGACACCGGCTACGCGAGTTGGCGCACGGTGGTCTTCAGCCGCTGGCCGATCAGCGGGATCCCGCCGTACTTCGCGGACGCGCAGGACTACGAGCGCCGCATCGACCACCTGCTGGAGGCCCAGCTGATCCGCGACCGCGGACAGCTGTACTGGCAGGCCCGGCTCTCGGCGAAGTTCCCGACCGTCGAGCTGCGCGCGATGGACGTCCAGCTGCGCGCCGACGAGGCGGTGATGCTGGCCGGGCTGGTGCGCGCGCTGGTCGTCACGGCGATGCGGGATGCGGCCGCCGGACGTCCCACGCCGGAGCGGACGCCGGAGAGCCTGGACGGTGCGGGGTGGCACGCCGCCCGGTACGGCATGGACGGCACCCTGCACGATCCGGCGACGGGACTGTCCCGGCCGGCCGGCGAGCTCGTCGGCTCCATGCTGGCCGCGCTCACTCCGGTCATGGACGAACTGGGCGACACCCGCGCGGTGGTCCCGCTGGTCGACCGCCTGCTGAACGAGGGCAACGGCGCCGAACGCCAGCGCCGGCACCTGGCCGAACACGGGCGCTCCGGACTGATCGGGATGATCGCGGCGCAGAGCGCGGCGGCCTGAGAGGGGTGGCCTGAGCGACGGCCTGAGCGGGGCGGGGCCGCAGGTGCACGGTCCGAGGACACCGCGGGTGCGCGAGCCGGACGGCCGGAGGTCGGCCAGGGCGGCATCGCCCGCGGCATCGAGCTGCCCTCCGGCGAGACCCCGGTGCTCACCGACGCCGACCTCGCCGAGGCTTCGCACACCTGCCGCGGCTGCGGGACGGGGCGGCGCGGCTAGCGCGGAGGCCGGGGCGCAGCGGCCGGAGCGCGCCGAACAGCCACACGAATTCCGCCGCGGCGACACCGTACTCGGCCATCGCGAAGTCGATCAGGCCGTGCCGGCCGGTCGCCTCGTCGTAGAGCCAGTTCCGGGTCGCATAGTCGCCGTGCCGGTAGACCAGCGGCAGCTGCTCGGCGTGGAAGCGGGTGGATTCGGCGGGCCGAGTACGCGGGGTGCGCGGGGCGGGCTGCGGTTCAACCGGACGACCAGGGCGACGTGGATGATCGCGGGCCGCACCAGCTCGACGATTTGACGGCTACAAGCCCGCCCGGGTCAGCAGCCACTCCATGCGCTCGACGGGAAGGAACGGCGAGGCGGCAGCGGCCTCCGCCACGCTCTCCGAGGGGTCGGCGAGGAGCCGGCACAGGGATGGGAGCGGGAGGTTTCGGTGGGACGCGACCGCGCGGCGAACGCGGTCTTCGGGGTCGGCGGCCAGCTTCTCGGCGAGTTCCGCGGGCAAGTCCGGATCACGGGGTGCGAAGGAACGGAGCCGGGGCTCGGGGTCGGTGACGAAGCGGCGCAGGGCTGCCGGCGGGAACGTCAGGACCTCCGCTGTGTCCCACCAGAACGTGAACTTGTCCCGCCGGGGCCGGTAGCGGCGCTCGATGCTCTCGGCGGTCGCGAGATCGACCAGGTGCGGGGCGGTGTGCGCCATGGTGAGGCGGACCATCTCCTCCTCGTCGTCGAGCAGTCGGGCCACCGCGTCGGCGGGAAGGGCCTTGCCGGCGGCCGCTGAGACCCGGAAGCTGACATAGGGCGAGTCGATGTGCGGCAGCGGATCGGCCGTCACCCAGGGCAGCCGCAGGATCCGCAGTTCCGTGGGCGCGAACTCGTTCTGGAACCACTGCAGGACCGTTTCGTCGTCCGCGTCAGGGCCCGGATCAGCCGTCGAGCGAGGCAGCTCGTGGACCGAGGCGTGGATCTGGGCCCGCACCTGCTCGGGCGTGTCCGGCCGGGCAAAGACCTTCACCCGGACGCTCAAGGCCGGATCGACGGCAAGGACGTCGCGGACCGATGGCGGCAGATCGGGGTGCCGGGCGAGTTCGGCGCGCACGTCGCTGTCCGGATCCTCGGCGAGCCGCTGGAGAGTGTCCGCGTCGAGAACGGCGTGAATCACCGCGCCCGCCCGAGTCACCGGGTCCGCCAACAGCGCCGGCAGCAGGTCCGCGGGCGGTGTCGGATGCGGCCGATGCACGTAGTAGGTCGAACAGGCCGCGGCGCGGACCGTGGCCTCGGGATCGGTCAGCAGAATCCGGCGGACCGCCTCCGGTGCTTGTGTCCAGTGCCTCGCCAGCACGGCGCGGATCGCCGGGTCGGAGTCGGCAGCGAGGCGGGCCCGCAGGTCCGACGGCACGTGATGGCCCTGAGCCAGGAACTCGCGGACCTTTGGATCGGGATCGTCGATGAGCTGCTCCAGCATCTCCCTCGGTGCGGTCGCGGCGCGGACAACGAGCGCGGACCGCACCGCGCTGTCCCGATGGGCGGCCAGACGGATGCGGAACCGGTCCGGCAGCCGGTCGTTGAGCGCCAGGCTGTGCAGGAGCCGGTGGTCGTCGATCGCGACGATCTCGGCGACCATGGCCTCGGTGAGGTCCGGGCGCCGCGCCACCTCCCCCATCCCCCGCCGCCATCCGAACAGTCGCCGGATCAGGGGAGCCGGCAAGGCGGGGTTGATCGCCAACCCGTCCATCACCTTGGCGAGGTGGAGCGGAGTCACGGCGTCAACGTCCATGGGGCCAGGATGCCAGTCGGGCTTCGATTCGACGCTACCGGGCTCGGGCGCACACCGATCAAGGCCTACTCGACGGGCGATAGGAGGGTTCCACCGACATCAACTGTCAGTGGACCCGGATCCTCACACTCCCCCTGCTGGACCGGAAGCACGCGGAGGCCAAGGACCTCCCCGGGCTGCATCGGCGAGGCTGGTCAGGACGGAGCCGGACCAGTTGCTCTCCCCGAACACGCTGACGGGAACGGCGAGCACGCCGTACTCGCGCCGGAGCGTCTCCGCCGGGATGTCGACCGGGAAGAAGTAGTTGCCGGGACAGGTCCGGCTCGCCGTGGGAATCGCCCCGAGCACCTCGTCCGGCAACCGTTCGAACAACCGCTCAGCCCGTGCGGCCAGTTCGTCGACGACCTGCCGGGGCACGTCGCGGTGCTCGGTCAGCAGGCGGTCGGCGAGCAGGAGCTGGGCCGGCGTCGGCGGATCCGCCCGGAACGCGGCGGCCAGTTCGGCCTGCTCCGGGCCCAGCAGGACCACACCGAACGTACGTGGCCACAGCCATCCCTTGGTGACCGAGTGCAGCAGGACCGCACGACCGGTGTCCAGCAGTCGCCGAGTGCCGGCGGCGAGCGGGGCTCCCAGGTCGTAGACGCTGTCGATCAGCAGGGAGCGGTGAGGTGACTCCCCCAGCCATGCGATCACCGCATCGCACTCGGCGTCGGACAGGTACCGGCCGAGCGGCTTGCTGGGGTTGGCGAGCAGCAGGTACTCGGGCCGGTCGTCCGCCGGCGCACTCGGCAGGACCGGCGCCGGCAGTGTCGGGTAGGACGCGGGCACCAGGCCCGCCGCGTGGGCCAGCTCGAAGTAGACCGGGTACACGTCGCCGGGCAGCCACAGCCGCGCCTGCACGGCGCGCAGCCGGTGGAACACCACACCGAGCCCGTGCCGGACCCCACGGGAGACCATGGCGCGGCCGGACCACTCCTCCGGCAGCTCGTACCGCCGCAGCCAGGCACGAGCGAGATCGCACCGGTACACCGTCCTCACGTCGGTCGGCGGCTCCGGCTGCAGCGGAGCGAGCGCCCGGTACACGTTGGTCTCGGCGGCGTCCAGGAGCGACGGGGCGGCCTTGAGCCGGAGCTGCCGGAATTCCTGGAACTCCTCGTACCTCATGCCACCGCCCCTTCCGGCACGATCTCGCTGGCCCGGTCCTCCAGGGAGGCGTAGCAGCGCCCGTCGGCCAGGACGTTCCAGCTGCGCGCGATCCCGTGGGTGCGCTCCCAGAGCAGGCTGGGCTCGGTGTAGGCGGCGATCCGTATCGGCCGGCCGTCCCAGCTGCCGTCGTAGACCGGCGCGCCCCAGGGCAGGCGGCTCGCCGGTTCGAAGCCGTGCTGCTCGGCGAACCGGGTGACGACGGACAGCGAGACCTGGTGCTCCCGGCTCCAGACATTGGCGGCGCGCTCGAAGTAGAGCGACTCCGTACTGGTGGAGACGTAGAGCTCCTTGAAGCAGACCTCCTCGACACCGAGCGCCGCTGCCCACGACAGGTAGTCGGCGACGCCGGCCGCATCGGCCACACCGCCGTGCTGGAGCACGCAGATCAGCCTCATCCGCAGCCCCGGCCAGCGGTCACGTCCCGAGCGCCAGGTGTCGACGACGGAGCTCACCGGTGTGCGCAGCATCATCAGCCGCTCGCTGACGGCGTCGTCCTGGTGGTGCCGGGAGACCGCCAGCACACTCAGGCCTGCGGAGCCCAGCGCGGCCAGTCGGTCGGCCCGGTCGGCGTGCGTGCCCTTCGCCAGAGTGTGCGCATTGGTGATCAGGACGACCTTCGGGAAGGCCGCCGAGCAGGCGGACACCAGCCTCAGCTGCTGATCGAACGGTATGAGCGTGGGCTCCCCGCCGCCGGTGATCACCGCACGCTCGGCACCCGCCGCACGGGCGCGCTCCAGCCACGGGCCGACCAGGTCCCACGGGACGCGTGCCGGCGCCTGGTCGGTGGAGATCGAGGCCGCGGAGAAGCAGAACGAACACCGGGCCTGGCAGGCGGAAGCGACCGGCAGAATCGAAACCGAGCGCGGTCGCATGTCGGCGTAGCGACGCAGTGCCGATCCGTGCAGGTGAAGGGAAGCCGCCATCGCATCCTCGACGGTCGTCGGGCGTAGCGTGAACTCGTCGTCGCCCACCTGGTCGAGCTCGTGGACGGCCGACAACCGGACGCGGGGCTCGTGCAGTTCCATGCCGAGGCCGGTCGACACGTTGGGCACCAGCGCGTCGGGGTCCACCGCGGTTTCCAGCACCAGCAGCCGGTCGCCCGGAATGGCCAGACGGTCCAGCAGGCGTCGCGCCTTGCCGATGCCGATACCCAACTCCGCACGGGTCAGCAGGTGGAACCGGTCGGGGTAGGTACTCTCCGGGATGCCCGCCTTCCCGTAGGCGAACGCGTACTTGTCGAAGCCCTTCGCGAAGTTCGACAGCACGATGACGTGGAAGCGCTGGTCGCTACGGTTCATCCCGTCATCATGCATGAACGGGTCTCCTACTGATCATTGATATTTCGGGATCGGCGCTCCGGCATCGGGGCCGGCAGAGCCTCGAAGGCCGGGTGGAGGCCCGGCGGGCAGCAGGGCCCCGGCGGGTCCCCGCCGGGTGGAGCGGGGACCTGATCGGGATCCTCAGTGGTGGAACAGCCTGAGTCCGGTGCGGATGAGAGCGATCCGATGCTCGCGGCAGGCATCCTCGACGTCGGTGGATCGGATGGATCCGCCCGGTTCGGCGATGTAGGCAACGCCGTGCCGGTGGGCGTGGTCGACGTTGTCGCGGAACGGCAGGGCGCCGTCCGAGACGAAGGCCACCTCGGCCAGTCCCGCGAGCCACTGCCTGCGCTGCTCGTCGGTCAACTCGGGTGCGGGTGCGGACAGGACCGTCGACAGGCGTGCGCTCTCGTCCGGGGTGAGGTCGCCCTCGATGTAGCGGATCTGCCAGTTGATGCGGTCCTGGCGCCGGGTGCCCGGTTGGAAGGAGAGCGCACGGACGGCGGGGTGGCGCCGCAGCCACCAGGTGTCGGTCTTCGCGCCCGCCAGGCGGGTGCAGTCGACGCGGGACTGCTGGCCGGCACCGATGCCCAGGGTCGCCCCACCACGCAGGTAGCAGACGGAGTTGGACTGGGTGTAGCGCAGGACCGCCAGGCCCAGCAGGAGGTCCTCGGCCGCCGTGGTCGGCAGCGTGCCGCATACGACGTTGTCCAGCAGGGCGGTGGACAACCTCACCTCGTCGCGCTGCTGGGACAGCCGCAGGCCGAACACCTCCCGTGCCTCGTGCTGCGGGGGTGTGAACGCCTGGTCCGCTTCCATGACCAGGAAGCGGCCGTTCTTCTTCCTGCTGAGCGTCGCGACGGTGCCGGGGGCGTAGCCGGGGGCGATGACGCCGTCGCAGACCACGCGGGACAGCAGTTCGGCGAGTTCGGTGTCGACCGGGTGCGACACGGCGGCGAAGTCGCCGTAGGAGGACTTGGGATCGGCGTCGCGGGCGCGCAGGTACGCGCTGGTGAGCGCACCGACACTGTCGCGGTCGATGCCGTAGAGCTCGCCGGTGACGTCATCAACGGGTCCCGCCACGGCCGCACCGGCGGGCGAGACGTGCTTGAAGGAGGCCGCGGCCGGCCGGTTCAGAGCTCGGCTCGCTTCCAGCACCAGCTGCCAGCTGTTGAGCGCGTCCAGCATGTTGATGTAGGACGGGCTGCCCTGCAACACCCGGACCGGCAACCGGCCGAGCTGCACCGGCGCGGTAGAAGCAGCCACCTGCTGCGGGTTGATCCCATAGCGCAGATCCACGTCATAGCCTCCTTCGTCAGCGGGAACATCACTGACGCAGGCGCCCAGGCGGTCGACGCTCACGCGGGAACACGGTCGCTCCCCGGTGGTTCTCCACCCTCGCCAGTCGCGACCGGACACGATGCTACCCGCAGGAGCCCACACCTGGTTTCGCACATGGTTCCGCACTCGCGGCAGCGGAAGGGGCACCAGGGACCACGGCCGGCCTCGGGGCGGCCGGTTGCAGGGCCGCGGCCGGGTATCGGGGCGGCCGATTGCAGGGCCGCGACCGGGCGTTCGCCCTGCCGCAGGACCGGGCGGTCTGGGTAGCGGAACCGGGGCCTTCCGCAGGTGAGCAGGTCCGGCCGGGCCTGCTCACCTGCAGGGGCCCGGCACCGGGACAGGGCATCTGGTGCGTGTGCCGGCCGGGCGCATCTCATCGGTCGGGAGATCATCCGAACCGGCCGGGCGACTCGGCGGCTACCGCCACGGGCGCGTGGGAGTGCCGTCGGGATCCAGCCCGTACTTCCACCACACCGAACCGGGCGAGACAGTGCCGTGCTGCGCGCCGGCGGTCTGCCGGGCTACGGCTTCGGCGCCGCTCCGGCCCCCGGCCTCCTCCCGCATCCGGGCAAGACGGTCCATGGCGTCCGGGTGGCCGGCGTCGGCGGCCTACCGGGCTATGGTTTCGGCACCCTCCCAGTCCCCGGCCAACTCCCGTATCCAGGCAAGGTCGTGGAGTGCATTGGGGTTGCCGGCACCGGCGGCCTGCTGGGCGAGGGCCTCGGCTCCTTCCCGATCCCCGGCCTCCTCCCGCATCAGGGCGAGGCGGTACAGGGCGTCCGGGTCTCCGCTATCGGCCGCCTGCCGGAACAGGGCTTCGGCACCCTCCCCGTCCCCGGCCTCCCGCCGCATCAAGGCGAGGCTGCGGAGGGCGCGGGGGTGGCCGGCCCGGAGCGTCCGCCCGGCGAGGGCTTCGGCACCCTCCCGGTCCCCGGCCTCCTCCCGCATCCGCACGAGGTCGTGCAGGGCATCGGTGTAGCCGGCACCGGCGGCCTGCTGGGCGAGGGCCTCGGCTCCTTCCCGATCCCCGGCCCGCTCCCGCATCCAGGCGAGACGATGCAAGGCGTCCGGGGCACCGGCATCGGCAGCCCGCCGGAACAAGGCTTCGGCACCGTCCCCGTCCCCGGCCTCCTCCCGCATCCGCGCGAGGTTGTACCGGGCACGGGGGTAGCCGGCGTCGGCAGCCTGCCGGTACAGGGCTTCGGCGCCCTCCCGCTCCCCGGCCCGCTCCCGCATCCGTGCCAGGCGATGCAGGGCATACGGATCGCCGGCGGCGGCAGCCTGCCGGTACAGGGCTTCGGCGCCTGCCCGGTCCCCCGCCCGCTCACGTATCCGGGCCAGACCGTCCACGGCATAGGGGTCGCCGGCATCGGCGGCCCGCCGGGCCAGAGCTTCGGCCAGGTCCCGGTCCCCGGCCTGCTCGCGTATCCGGGCGAGACCGGCCAAGGCATAGGGGTCGCCGGCGTCAGCGGCCCGCCGGGCCAGGGTTTCGGCACCTTCCCGGTCCCCGGCCGCCTCCCGTACCCAGGCGAGAGCGTGCAGACCAAAGGGGTCGCCGGCATCGACGGCCCGCCAGTACAGGGCTTCGGCACCCTCCCGGTCCCCGTCCCGATCCAGTCTCACGGCGAGGCTGTAGAGGGCTTCGGGGTGGCCGGCGCGGGCGGCGCGGTTGAGCAGATGGTGGGCCCATTGGAGGCGCTGCCGAGCCCGGGCGGCCTCGGAGAGGCGGTGGAGGTCGTCGGGGCCGAGGTGGGTGAAGGCGGCGTGCCAGAAGGACGCGGGCGGACACAGGAGCCGGCGGGACGCACGACCGTGCTGCTCAAGGTAGTCGGCGAGCCTGTACACCGGCCCCGACGTTCCCGGCCCCAACGTTCCCGACCCCGACGTTCCCGGCCCCGCGGAATCCGTGTCGGTGGGCGGTGGCGGGGTGCCGGGTGGTCGGCGCCGCGGACGGAGAGCGGCGCGGCGCAGGGGTGCCTGGCGGCCGTGGACGGGTCGGGCGAGTTCGGCGAATGCCTGCTCGGCCCAGTCGTCAGCGAGCTCGTCGTGGTCGGTGTCGGTGAGGTAGTCGGCGGCGGCGTCGATGAGGAAGGCCTGTGGGAGGTGGAGGCCGGCGCCGAGACGGCGCGCGTCCATCGCCGCCTCCACCACGGCCCTGGCCGCGGGCGTGCCCTGTTCGTAGCGCACCAGCAACTCCGGGGCACCGGCGAGGTCCTGCGTGACCCGCCCGTCGGCGTCGGCGCGGGCCAGGGCATCGGCGAGCAACCCGTCCCCCCGCCCCGCCAGGACCCTCGCGGCAGCCAGTGCGGCGGCGTCGAACACCTCCGCAACCGCGACCGTACGACCGCTGAGCAACTCCCGCACCCGGCTGTGCCGATCCGCCCCACCCGCGACAGGCAACGCGGCGTACTCTCCGGCGAACTGGGGCCACAACGTGCCAAGCACGAGAACCGGCCCGCGACCGGCATCGGTCAGCAGACCGTGCACCGCGGCAGCCACCCGCTCACCGACCCGTGGATCACCGAGGTAGTGCTGCGCCTCGTTCAGCCACACCACCGTCCGCGGCCCGACCCGGGCGAGATCGGCGAGCGCGGCCTCGGCCCGGGTGGGGTCGAAGGGGTGCCACAGCCGCCAGCCCTCCTCGGCGAGCGGGCGCACCGCCTCCCAGCACGCCCGCGTCTTGCCCGTCGACGACGACCCGACCAGCACCAGGAGCCGGCTGTGCCCGGCCGCCGCCTCCCGTACGGCCTCGGCCAGGTCGCGGTCGTGGGCACGCGGGACGTAGCCGGGCAGTACCCGTTCCTGCCGTGCACCCGCCCCGGCTGCGGCCCGGGCGGCGGGATGGACCTCCAGGTCGTGCGGGTCCCACTCGCCGATCGGCCGGCCCACCACCTCCCCCTCTCCCGCCCTCCGTACCATCTCGCCGGACAGGCCACAATGGTGGTGATGGACCGTCAGATCCCCGCCGACCGAGGTCGCCCCCGCGACGGCCGTCACCACCCGCACCGAGGACGACACCCCCGTGGCGGGCTGCCCCGGGCCGCCGCCCGCGTGCGCGGCCACGGTGTCCTGCCGCCTGCTCGCGTCCGAGGCGCCCGTCGTGTCCTGCGGGCGGCCGGCTTCCCCGCCCACACCGCCACCACCGGTCCGGCCTGCGGAGCCTCCCACGCCGTCGTGGCCGGCGGCTGCGCCGTCCTTGGCGGACCTCCTCCAGGGCCAGGCCGGCGGCGTCACCGGTGGGGCCTGGTCAGGTCGATGCAGGTCAGGGCACCGCCGGCCGCGACCGGCCCGCGCCCGATGGCGCGGATGTCGCACAGGTCGACGTGACGCACCCGCACCCACCCCCAACTCCCGGCCGACACAGCCCCCATGGCCGGAATTGTCCCACCCGGTGGCCCCTCCCGTACGGCTCACGCCGATAGCTCAGCCCTTCGGCAACGCCCGGCGAGCGCCGGGTCAGGGCAGTGTCCGCCGCAACACGATCTCACCCTCGTCGATCTCGCCGGTCTCCTCGAAGCCGGCCGCGCGGTAGAACCTGCGCGCCCGGACGTTCTCCGGCTCGACGCTCAACTGGACGACAGGGGACCGTCGCTCACGCACGATCCAGTCGAGTGCGGCTTCCAGTGCCCGCCGACCGATCCCCTGACCCTGGACACTGCGGTCGACCATGAAGCGCACGATGCTGTGACCCTCGCTCGGCCGCTTCTCGTCGATCGAGTGGAAGAGGACGAACCCGACCGGTTCGTCCCCGCGGTAGACGACCCTGGCCTCGGCGGCCGGGTGGACGTACGCAAGGGCCAGGGAGTCGACGTTCGGGGCGACGTAACCCTCCTGTTCCGGATGGACCTTGAGGGCAAGACACGCCTGGTGGTTCTCCGGCGTGACCGGGCGTGGTTCCACGATGTCGGCCATGGTTCTCGGCCCACCTTCCAGGCGGCTCGGGCCCTCACGGGCGTCTACGGGATCGTCGGCGATCAGGGCCACTCCTCGGTCCACGGCCCTGGGGCATCCCACGATCCCCGAAGAGCCCCCGATGGCATGGTCTTCAACGGAGATCGTCGCAACCTTCCTGACATCGACGCAACGTCAGGACCCAGCTCCGTTGCATCGGACGGGGGGTGAACGCCATGCCGGCCACGTACACCGGCACGGAGAGCGGGCAGTGCGGCAACCCCGGCACCAGGTCCGGCCGACGTGCCGTTCCAGGGGATCGACGTGACCGGCCCGTCCGACTGCAGCGAAGTCCTCACCCCCGTCGACCGGGCCGTGGATGAACCCAACGTACCTGACGATCCGTCAGTACGGGTACGGACCCCGCCCGCCCTGGACGTGATCCGAACCGAGCCTGGAGGACGAATGAAGAGGATCAAGGCCGCAGTGGCCGCCGCGGCGGTTCTCGCCGGCGTCGGGCTGGCCGCCGGGCCCGCCAACGCGGCCGACAGCAGCGCCGTGAAGTCGAACTGCACCAGCAAGCAGTGGGGTGGCAAGTTCTACTGCGGCGGCGCCTACGGCGCGAGCGGCACGACCACGTTCACCTTCCGGGACGGCACCCAGGAGGTCTTCGTCATCGGCACCGATCGCGCCGTGTGGCACAACTGGACCGTCGGCGGGGGCCGCACGCACGGCTGGGTCTCCCTCGGCGGCAAGATGGCGAGCGGCGTCGAGTTCACCGCCCAGAGCACGTCCGGCGCGTTCACCATCGGCGCGATGAGCACCGCCGGCTATCCGATGTACCGCGACCGCGAGGCCAGCGGCTACTGGGGCGACTGGTGGACCCCCGCGGTGTCGTCGAAGGCCTGACCGCCCCACCCCCGGAGCCCGGACAGGTGCCCCCGGGACCGGAGCCCGGTCCCGGGGCCCGGTCCCGGGACCGGGCTTTGGCCGCCTGCCCCGGCTCCGGTGACGCTCCGACCCTGCGTGTCAGGCGCTCTGGGCGGCCCTGTACAGCGGTTTGGTGATCGAGGAGGTGAACTGCGGGCCGACCAGGTGCCGGGTGCAGGAGGTGGTGGTGCCGGTGTCACAGACCAGGCCCGCGGGATTGAGGTAGGCGCCTTGGGTGTTGTCGCCCACCACGGTGCCGATCCCGGAGAACGGGTCGAAGTCGGCGATGCGGGGGCCGCCGCTGGAGCCGCCGCCCATCACACAGGGGGCACCCCACTGGCCCCGCGGCTCCGGGTGGTCCTCGGTCCCGGGGTGCTCTCGGGTCCGTCCCGCGCAGTGGGCGAGCCTGGCCCCGGTGAACTCGGGCAGGCCCGCACGCGCGGGATCGCCCGAGGCCTCGCGCGGATAGCCGAACTCGTGGACCGGAGCGCCGCCCGGCCGGTCGAAGCCGATGCGCTGCGCGACACCGACGGCGTCCTGCACACGCTTGCCCTCGGCGTTGCTGTTCAGGACCAGGAACGCCTGGTCGTACGCGGCGAACCCGGCGTTCTGCTGGTCGTTGAGGAGCCAGGTGGCGTCGACCACCCCAGCGCGTGCGACGAACCTGCCGTACGGCGCGAGGCCGTCGTGGTAGCCAGGGACGAACATCTCGTTCGACAGCCACTCGTTGTTCTCACCGACGAGGTCGGTGCTGTTGACGCAGTGCGCCGCCGTGACGACGGTGCTGCGGTTGGCGCTGTTCACGACGGTCGCGGTACAGCTCTCGTCCTCTCCGTGGTTGGTGAAGAACAGCCTGCCCACCGTCCTGTTCACGGCAGCGGCACCGGTCCACGGAGCTCCGTCGGGCCCGCTCCTGGGCGGGTTTCCGGACGACGGCTGGGTCAGGGCGGCCATCCGCTCCGGAATCCAGTAGTCCAGAACGGCCTGCTGCTGCGCGGCCGTGACCGCCTCCGGATGGACGACCGCCCGGCTTCTGCCGGCCCCGTTCTTCGCTGCGGCCCCCGCGGGCGCAGCCATCGCGAGGCCCGCGGCCAACACGATAGCGATCAGTACGACTTGGGCGCGTGCTCGGCTACGGGCCCCGATGTGGTGACGGCCTTTCCGGCCGTGGGTATGCGACATGTTCGGCACTGTAGGGATGGGACGTCGGATTCCCGTCCAGGGAGCGTTTCACCCCTTCATCAGTAACATCAGATTCCGGTAACGAGTTTCACTCACGTATGGATCAGGCGGCTTGCGGGGCCATGGCAACGCGGCCGTGCAGCAGCACTTCACCGGGCACGTCGTGCGCTGGCCGGTGCCGCACACCAGCGGATCGCGGTGTGGGCGGACGACGGCACCCTCGTCCTGCTCGGCCGCGACGGCGCCGTGACCACCGTTCCCGCCGGCGGTTCGCCAGAGGAAGCGCCGGCCGACCGGCTGGGCACCGTGCTCGACGACCTCACCCGCCGCAGCAACTGCGGCCTCACCGCGGCGGCGTGCGCCGAGGGCGGCGACGGCCAGGTCCTCGCCACCGGCGACGACGCCGGCCACGTGTCGCACACCCTCACGGCGGGCGGCCGCCTGTACACCGACTCGCTCCACCGCGGCCGGGTCACCACCCTCGACCTCACCCCCACCACCGGCGGCCTGCTCCAGATCAGCGGCGGCGACGACACCGTCTGGCACTGGTACCACCGGGGCCTGCGACCCACCTGCATCGACACCCGCCCCGGCGCCGTCACAGCCGTCGCCGCCACCGCCACCGCCACCCCCGACGGCGTTCTCACCGCCGCCGCCTGGGCCGACGGCCTCGTCCGCCTCTACCGCCCCGGCACGGGCTCCCCGGTCGACCTCAACCTCGTCCGCCCCGTCCACGGACTCACCGCCAGGCCCGACGGCCGGATCCACACCGCATTCCCGGAGGCCGTCATCGCACTCGTCCTCGCCTGACGGCCGCGAACCGGTGCCTGCTGCTCGCGCAACTTGACGTTCAACGATTTGTATCGGTTCGGCGTGGTTCGGTGCCCTTTCTATGGCGGGTGGACCGGGTATACGTCTCGCCGACGGCCAGATCGGATGTCGGCGGGGCCGGGCGGTGGGCATCCGCGCAGAACGGCTTCCGGGAGGCGCTGGGTGATCACGCCGGCGGCCGCACATCGGGGGTGAGCAGCACGGGGGTGACGGAGCGCGGGTGGAGGCGCTGGGAGGCGGCAAGCCCTGGCGGCCGTAGATGGACCCCTTGGTCGCAATCGACGCGCGACACTGTCAGACCGTCAGAACCCGTACAGGGGTGGCGTTCTGTGGATCGGCGCGCGGGGATCGGCCGGTGCAGCCGGTCCCCGCGAAGCGGTGAGCCGTCGCCTCGGCGGCGGCCTCCTCCCAGGTCGCGGGCCGACCGCGCCGCCGCCGTCCGGCCATGCCGTGGCGGCGGCGGTCCGACGGAGGACTCACGGCCCGCCGACAGCCGGACCGGCAGCCGTGGGGCCACCGCCCGGGCCGGCGAGCCAGGCGGCGGCGAGATCGGTGACCACGGCGCCGCCGCGATCGCTCAGGTGGAGGTGGTCCACGCACAGGTGCAGGCCGTTGCTGCGGGCGACGTCGTCCCAGGTGCGGCCGAGCAGGTAGTGCTGGGCCGCCGCGCCGTAGGCCAGGGCGAACCCGAAGTCGTACGTCCGGGGGCTGCCTCCCCGCTGGTGCAGCAGGTCGACCATCCGCTCGTTGAGGGGCAGGTAGTCGGCCCCGGTGCGGTCGGCGACCTCCTGGACGGCGGCGTTGTAGGCGGCGAGCCGCAGGTTGGGTCCGGCGTCGAGGCGTTCGCCGAGCGGCGGCAGGGAGAGCAGGGCGATCCGTGCGGACGTCCCGGCCCGGATGCGGTCGACGATCGCCCGCAGGTTGTCGCGGTACTGCTCCGGCGGTACGTCCTCGCGGACGTCGTTGGCGCCGATCAGCAGGGTGACGGCGGTCGGCCGGCACGCCACGATATCGGAGTCGACCCGCTCCAGCAGGTCGGCGGTGGTGTTGCCGTTGACCCCGGCGTTGACGAGTTCGTGGCCCTGGGCTTCGGGCCGTGCGCGCAGTGCGCCGACCCAGTCGGCGCCGAGCGTGCCCCGCGTCATGCTGGCGCCGGCCGCCACCACGACGGGGCGATCGCCCGGGGCGGGTGCGTGGCCGCAGGCCGCGGCGGGGGCGTTCTCGGGGGCTCGCAGGAAGGTGAGCCAGCCGACCGTTCCCGCGGCGCCGAGGGTCCCCGCGAGGGCGAGCCCCAGAACGGCGGCAAGTGCCCGCCGCCGGGTGATCCGCCGCTTCGGGGGCTTCTCGTTCGTCACGGACGGTACGCCGTCCGTCGCGGTCACGGTCGCTACGCCGTTCGTCGTGGTCGCTGCATCGTTCGTCATGGTCAGTAACCCAGGCCGATGGTGTGGCCGGCGGTGGCGGGGTCGGCGAGCGCGGCCAGCACGGCCCGGGCGAGGTCGGTGCGGGCGATGGTGATGCCGCCGCGCACGTTCCGGTCGACGGCGGTGCGGTACGGCCGGGGCTTCCCGTCGGTGAGGCGGGAGGGCCGCATGATCGTCCAGTCCAGTCCGCTGGCGCGGACCGCGTCGTCGGTGCGGGCGAAGTCGGCGAAGCCCTCGCGCAGGTAGCGCCGCAGCATCGGCTTGACGACGGCCCGGGTGAACGGGCCGTCGCCCTGGTCGACGACGTGGCCGCTGGCGGTGACGACGACCAGGCGGCGGGTGCCGGCGGCGTGCATGGCGGCGATGATCGCGCGGGCGCCGTCGGTGCAGACCGAGGTGTCGGTGCGGTGGCGGGGCCCGAGCGTCGAGACGACGGCGTCCCGGCCCGCCACGGCCTCGCGGATCGCGGCCGGGTCCATGGCGTCCGCGGTCACGGTGCACAGGTCCGGGTGGCCGGTGTGCGGGAGTCGGGCCGGGTCGCGGACCACGGCCGTGACGTGGTGGCCGGCCTCCAGCGACTGCTCCACGAGGTGGCGGCCAGTGCCGCCGGTGGCGCCGAAAACGGTGATGCGCATGGCTGATTCCCCCAGGTCGAAGTGGGTTAGTGAACACTAGCCCCTAGAATGGCTAGTGTTCACTAACCTGTCAATGCGAACCGGAGAGAGGCAGCATGAGCACGCGGGAGCGGATCCTCGACGCGGCGGCGCAGATCCTGCGCACCCGCGGCGTGGTCCAGGCCACCACCAAGGAGATCGCGCAGGCCACGGGCGTCTCGGAGCCCACGCTCTACAAGTACTTCGGCGACAAGGAGCGGCTCCTGCTCGCCGTGCTCCAGGAGCGCCTGCCCGGCCCGTCCCGCGTCGACGTCCGACCGGGCGAACGCGACGTCGCCGGCAACCTGACCGAACTCGCCCACGCGACAATGGACTTCTACCAGCGCTCGATCCCGATGCTGGGCGCCCTGCTGGCCGATCCCCAGCGCATGGCCGCCCACCGCGAGGCCATGAGCAGGCACGGAGCCGGCCCCGACCGAGCCGTCACCGGCTTCGCCGCCTACCTGCGTGCCGAACAGGGCCTCGGGCGGATCACGGCCGACGCGGACCCGGACGCCGCCGCGGCACTGCTCGTCGGCGCCTGCTTCCACGAGGCCTTCCTGCGCCACTACACCGAGGGCCCCACCGCCGCACCCGCCCCCCGCAAGCGCGCCGAAGCCCTCGTCCGGGCCGTCCTCGCACCCCTGCAGTGACCCGCGCGGTCACCGCGAACGCCCCCGCGTCCGCCGGCTCGATCCGGTCGTCGGGGCGAGGCTCTGCGGGAGGCCTCGCGTAGGCCGTGGAACATTGCGGTGCATCATGAGAACCAAAGTCCAGGTCTTCGTCGCCGACGGCCCGCTGCCCGACTGGGACTCCACCGAAGAAGAGAGCGACGGACGCTGCCAACAGCTGGACGCGATCACCAAACCTGTCACCGCCGAGGAAGCCCACGCCCTGGCTACCTGCTGTGGACCCGATGACTGCTACGGCACCGGCTGAACACTGAGCCACCTCATCGAAACAGCCCCCTGGACCACTGCCCGTCGTCCCCCGCCCCAGCGCCGACACTCCTGGGACATCCCCTGGACTGGTGGTCTCCGGTACTCGGTGGTGCTGAACAGGTCAGCACCAGCAGCTCGGATGCGGCGGTCGGCGGGGGTGCGTCAGCACGGTGTCGTAAGGTCCACGGCATGACCACGCGTCCCACAGGGCAGGCGGCCGGGCCGTACGATGCTGCCTTCCTACCGCGCCGGCAGATGGTTCTTCGGGCGCCCGAGCGGCCGATCACCGATCCGGTGGCGAAGCTCGGCGGTGATCCGGTCTGGCTGTCCGAACCCACCTGGCCCGTGGACCCGCGTACCAATGCGCCCTTGGTGTTCATCGGCCAGTTCCCCGTCCCCGGCGACGAGCTCCACCTGGCCTACCTCTTCCTGGACGAGGAGGACCAGATCATGGGCGGGATGAACCCGGAGGCCGGAGACGGCGTGCTGCTGATTCAACCCGGCGGCCGCATCCCCTCCTTCGCGGTCATCGGGCCGCCGGGAACGCACGGTCGGACGCTCTGGTGCTGGGGGCCTGACGAGTCGGAGATCCCCGTCGAGTGGCACGTCGACCTGCAACCCGTATCACCGGAGGTCGACCGTTCGATCGATGAGCAGGCCGCATGGGAGCGGGGCATGCGCGGCGAAGGCCCTGACGTCGGACTTCCTGGCGGCGAAGACCTGCACGACTACTACGGCGGATCCGCCTGCTACCCCAACTGCTACGCGCGGGTCGGGTCCCCCTGACAGTTCCTCTTCAAGATCAGCGACGCCGGCGAAGCCGACGCCGATCCGTACGTCCTCAACTTCGGCTCCGGCTACGGATTTGCCTTCGTCAGCCCCGATCACCGCGAAGGGCGCTTCTTCTGGGAATGCTCATAGTCGCTGAGCCCACTCGGCGGCGCACTCACTCTCCTGTTGGCCCCTGCCGACCGGAACCGACCGCTCGCGATGCCGATCTCCAGGAGTCGGTGGAGGACAGCGGGGCAGCTGGGCGGCAAGATCAATCAGCGACGCCTTCCGGCCGACCCCAGGAGGGAAGGCCGATGACTCGAAGGCGGGCACCGCGACCATGTGCCGTCAACAGTCGGGATACTGCCCTCATGGCCGTCCCCCAGCAACTTGCCCGAGTCTCGGCGGAGTACCTCGCCGCCTGCCGTCAGTCAGCCGCAGAATCACCCGACGGAGATCACCACTGGGATCCGCCGTCCGCAGACTGGCTGGATCTGGACTGGGCACCCTCCATGCTGAAGCGCGCCTGCGAACTGACGCGACTCAACGCTGTTCACCTGGAGGCGCTCAAGCGCGCGACCGATGGCGACAGCGGCATCGATCTGGACTTCCTCCACGCGAACCCGCACGCGATCGCCCCCTTCAGCACCTCCGCTCCAACGGCCCTCTGCCCAGAAGCAGTCGCCCAGGTGGCGGCGCTGCTCGAAGAGATCGACATGCCGGCGATCCTCCAGTCGGTCCTGGACAGCGGCACAGCATCCGAGCTCGGCCAGGGGTTCACCGGCGATCCAACGACATACCTGCTGGGCCACTTCGGTGCGCTACGCGAGTTCTACACGGAGGCGGCCCGGAGGGAGCTTCACGTCGTGCTGTGGTGGGACTGACCCGGCAGGCCTCCTCGATCCGCCGACAGCAGTGACCGGGGATGGCTGGCTCACGCCGCCGGGCAGGGCCTGAGAATCACGTGACCACAGCCCTGGAGACCTACCTGACGGTCGACACTCCGGACACCGTCATCCTGCCGACCGCCCCGGACGGCGCCACCGACCTACCACCGACCGCGGCCGAGCCCGGCACCCACCGGTACCGATGGCGCCTGCGACGACTTGGGCGGCGGCGAACGGGGGGCGACGCCGCCCGGCGCGCCCGGCAGACCCCACCCGGTGGGCCTCCCAGGCGGCGGGGGAACGTCGTCGGGGCCTGTCTGGCGGGTCGTGTGCGGCGCCCCGCTCCCGCCAGACAGGTCGGACCGACAGGCCGCTACTCTGCAGGGCTCCCGAGGAGGAAGTCGGCGACTGCTGCGGCGATGGTGGCGGGATGCTGCTCGGGGCCGAAGTGGTCGAGCTTGGGGAAGAGCTTGAGCTGGGAGTCGGGCAGGATCTCGTGGATGCGCGGGGCCGCGCGTCCTGCCCCGGTGCTCCGCACGTCCTTGCCCGCCATGAGCAGGACGGGCTGGGTGAGTTGCCCGTACTCGCGGAAGGTGCTGTCCCGGGCGGCGATTTCGGCGTGTTCGAGGATCGCGGCGGGCAGCAGGGCGTGTTTCTGCAGCCGCTCGGGCTTCTTGAGGGCGAGGGGGAGGATCAGCCTCAGCAGCCAGCGCGGCGCCTTGCCGCTGGTCTCGGGGTTGACCCCCTGGACGAACGTCAGGAAGGCCTCGGCCGGCTTCCCGGCGGCGAGTTGGCGGTGGCACCGGTCGGTCCAGTCGACGGGGATCGAACCGTCGATGGACACGCCGGGCTCGTAGACGGCGATGCGCTCGAAGGCGGAACCCGCCAGTGCGGCCTCCAGGGTCAGGAAGCCTCCGAAGCTGTGGCCGAACACGAACCGCGCCCAGGTGGCCGCCCGGACGGCCTCGATGTCCGCGCACTCGGCTCGCGCGCTGTACGCGTCACCCTGGGGGCCGCTCGCGCCGCGCCCGCGCCGCTCGATGACGTGCACCGTGAAGCGGTCCGCCAACGCCCCCGCCAGTGCGTCGAAGTCGGCCGCGAGCGCGAAGGCTCCGGGCACCACCAGGAGCCCCGGGCCGGATCCGACACTGCGGTAGCCGATGGTGGTGCCGTCGGCGGAGCGCACTGTTCCGACCGTCGCACCCGGCACTCTGACATGGGTAGCCATGTCGTTCCCCCCATTCAAACGATCACATGGTCCCGTGCACAGTACGCCCACCGGCCGTGGACGGAAAGGCAGTTCCGACCACTGGGAGAGGGGGTGCTCCGACAGGTCCGACCGCCGGCCCCGACGTCGCAGCGGCGGCACCACCGCCGGAAGGACCCAGGCCGGCGGAAGCATGACCCGTTGCTTGCCCTCGGCGGCGCCTGCGTCGACCTGCTCGCGTCACAGGTGGACGGATCCACCGGGCCGGGCACCCGATATGAGGTGATTGCATCCCGTTTGCACACCCTGACCGAGGCGCCCCCACGGCTGCAATTGAAAATGAGTGTCATATTCGTATAGAACTACGGAGTGCTCACCTCACGACACGTGCTGGAGCGCCCGATGGCCGGAGCCCGGCCCTTCGCGCTGCCCGCACTCCGACATCCCACGGTCTCCACGCTCCTGGCGGAGCACCGCGTCCTGCTCGCCGACCTCCTCCACGGCTTGGGGTCACCGCTGCACATCGTGCTGCCCGAGGTCTTCGAGGAGAACGCGGCCCGACTCCGGCGGGCGTTCTCCGAGGCGGGCGCCGACGCCGACCTCCTGTTCGCCAAGAAGGCGAACAAGGCCGACTGCTTCGTCACCTCCGCCGCCGCCCTCGGCATCGGGGTCGACGTCGCCAGCACAGCCGAACTCGTCAAGGCCCTTGCGGGCGGCATCCCCGGGCACCGGATCGGGATCTCCGGTCCGGAGAAGGACGACACCCTGCACGCCCTCGCCGTTCAGCACGGCTGCCTGGTGGCCGTCGACTCGCTCAGCGAACTCCGCCGGCTCGCCACGACCGCGCGGCTCGCGCGGCGGCCGGCCCGTGTGCTGCTGCGATCCCGGACGGCCGGCCAACCCGGAAGCCGCTTCGGCATGTCCGCCGCCGAGCGTGAGGCCGCCGTCGGCCTGTGTGCGGAACTCGGCTACCGGATCAGCCTGCGCGGGTTCTCCTTCCACCTGAACGGCTACTGCGCCGCAGAGCGCGCGACGGCGGCCAACGAGATGATCGAGCACTGCCTCGACGCCCGCCGACGGGGCTCGCCGTCCGCCGAACTGGTCGACATCGGCGGCGGGTTGCCGGTCCGCTACGTCGAACCTCGGCTCTGGGACGAGTTCCTGCAGCAGAACGAGCCGGCCCACTACCACGGGTCCAAGGACTTCAGGGACTTCTACCCGTACGGCGGGCAGACCGCGGCCGAGGCCGTGCGCGCGATCATGGCGCACCCGGTCGACGGCGGCCGGAGCCTGGCGGCGAAGGCGGCGCGCAACGGCATCCGGTTCGTGGTCGAGCCGGGCCGGGCCCTGCTGGACCAGGCCGGATTCACCCTGTACCGCGTCCAGCAGGTCGACGACCGACGGGACACCGACGGGTACGCGATCGTCACCGTCGCGGGTAGCAGCTTCAGCCTCTCCGAACAGTGGTTCAACAGCGACTACCTCCCCGACCCGCTCCTGCTGTCGGCCCGGGCCGTACGACCCGCCCGGCCCACCCGGCCCATCGAGTCCGCCCGGTCCACCCGGTCCGCCGCCTACGACGACGCCTATGACGACGAGCTGTTCCCGGCCTGCGTCGCGGGCTCCACCTGTCTGGAGAGCGACTTGGTGACCTGGCGGAAGATCGGCTTCCCGCGGCCCGTACGACGCGGCGACCACCTGGTCTACCTCAACACCGCCGGCTACCAGATGGACTCCAACGAATCACCGTTCCACGACGCCGCACTGCCGCACAAGGCCGTGCTCCGGCTCGGCGACGGCAGCGGCCCGCCGCGCTGGCGGCTGGACGGCACCTGATGCACCGGGTGCACCCACCGAACAACCCCCGTACCACCCCAAGGAGAAGCCCCGTATGACGCCGAGCTACGCCCCGCCCGGGAAGTTGTGGCTACTGCCGCAATCGCAGCAGGAAGGGCTGGACCTCGACCGCCGGCAGGTGATCGCGGTGGTCGAGCAGGCCTACCGTGCGTTGCGCGAAGGCGGCTCGGACAACCCGGTCAAGACGATCATCGACGGCCCCGGCCACCACTCCCTGAGCTACTCGATGGTGGCCAGGGACGCCGGAAGCGGCACCGTCTGCTTCAAGGCCGTCTACGAGTTCGACCCGCGCCGCACCCGCGACAGCTACCGGTTCCACTCGTTCGTCTTCCTCGTGGACGACACCACCGGGGCGCCCATCGCGCTGATGGACGTGGTGAAGCTGGGACCGCTGCGGTCCTCGGCCACCACCGCACTGTTCGCCCGCGCGGCCTGCCCGGATGCACGCAGCGCCCTGGTCGTCGGCACCGGTGTCCAGGCGCAGGCGGCCCTGCCGATGCTGCTCGCGGCCCTGCCGGGGCTGGAGCGGCTCCAGGTGTTCGGCACCTACCCCGACGGCCTGCGCGCCGTCCAGGACAGCGTCGAAGGCCGCGAGGTGGAGGTCGTCGGGGACCTCCGGCAGGCGGCCGGCGAGGCGGACATCGTGATCGGTGCCGCCGGCCTGTCCGCCACGCAGGAGGTCCGGCGCGACTGGATGAAGCCGGGCTCGGTCGCCGTGCTCCTCGGGTACGGCGTGCACGCCGACGTGTGCCACGGCGCGGACTACCGGATCGCCACCGACACCGCCCAGATGCACGCCACCTGCGACGACCTGCGGGACGAGGACGGCGTCCTGCCGCCGGTGGACGCCCAGCTGCCCGACGTCCTGCTGGGCCGGGCACCCGCCCGCCGCCGTCCGGACGACGTGGTCTTCGCCTACAACAGCGGGATGGCCGTCACCGACGCCGCACTGGGCAGGTACGTCGCCGATCTCGCGCTGGCGGGCGGGCGCGGGGAAACGGTCGGCTTCTGGTGAGCACCGACACGACCGACACCACAAGCACCACGGGCACGACAAGCACGACAAGCACGACGGGCACCACGGGCACGACAGAACCCACGGCAACGACAGGAACCGGCGTCACCTGGTGGGTGAGGAACTCCCGGACGCTGCTCAAGCTCGCGTTCCCGCTGATCCTGGCCAACTTCGCGCACGTCGCGCTGACCACGGTCGACATCGTGATGCTGGGCAGGCTCGGTGCGGTGGAGATCGCCGCCGCCGGTCTGGCCCTCGCCCTGTTCAACCAACTGCGCACCACGGGGACGGGCCTGGTCACCGGGGTCGGCAACCTGGTCGCCGAGGCGCGGGTGCGGGGCGACCGGGAACGCGTCGGCGCGCTGCTGTTCGCGGGGTTCTTCTGGGCGACCGTGTGCGGTGCGGTGTTCTGCGTTGCACTCCTGCTGGTCGGCCCGCTGCTCGTCCTGCTGGGCCAGGACCCGGGCGTGGTCGACAGGGCGGGCGAGTTCCTGGCGATCCTGGCGCCGGGCATGCTGCCCTGCCTGTGGTTCCAGAACCTGCGGCACTTCACCACTGGACTCAAGCGCCCCGGGCCCCTCCTGGCCATCACGCTGGCCTCGATCGGCGCGACCGTCGGACTGAACTACGCGCTGATCCACGGCAGGTTCGGCCTGCCCGCCTTCGGATTCACCGGTGTCGCGATCGCCACCGTCACGGTGTTCGTGCTGTCCTTCCTGGCGTTCGCGGTGGTCGTCCTGCGCGACGGCGTCCTGCGCCCGTACCTCACCTCGCCCGCCGCGCGACGCTGGTCCACGGACGCGGTCCGGTCCGTCTGGCGCCTGGGCCTGCCGATCTCCGGCACCTACGCCTCGGAGGCCGGGTTCTTCAGCGTGCTCACCCTCCTCATCGGCTCTCTCGGCGTCGAGGCCCTGGCCGCGCAGACGGTGCTGAACCAGATCGTCTACATCGTCTTCATGGTCTCCGCCGGGCTGTCGCACGCGGCATCGATCCACATCAGCGAGGCCTGCGGGGGCAACGACTACCCGACGGCGCGCCGAACGGGGCTCCTCGGCACGGCCTGGGGCGTGACCACGACGCTGGCGGTCGCCGTCGTGTACCTGGCGTTCCCCCACGCGGTCGTGTCCCTGTTCGTCCCGGCCGAGCACGCCGGCAATCCGGACGTCGTCGCCCTGGCCGCGACCGGACTGCTCATCGCCGCCTTCCTGCAGGTCTTCGACGCCGTCCAGAACATCGGCAACGGCATCCTGCGCGGCACCGGCGACACCGCCGGCCCCTTCCGGATCTCCCTGATCGGGTACTGGCTGGTCGGTCTGCCCGCGGGCTACCTGCTCGGCGTTGCCGCCGGCTGGGGGGTCGAGGGCGTCTGGATCGGCCAGACCATCGGCCTCGCGGCCACCGCCGCCCTCCTGCTCGCCGCCTTCCTGCGCCGCGTCGACCGGCTCCACCGGACGACACCGGGCGCCCCCCTCTCCGAACCGGAGCCCTCGTGAACCATCCCGCCACACCCCCCACACCCCTCGCACCCGCCGCGTCGGCCGCCCTGATACGCAGGGAAGTGGCGGCCCTCCCCCGCTACGACCCCGGCGCCGACCCGGACGCGGTGGCCGCCCTCAGCGGCTCCCGCCGGGTGATCAAACTCTCCAACAACGAGAGCCCGTTCGGCCCCTCTCCCGCGGTCGCCGAAGCCGTACGCCTGGGCCTGGGCCAGGGCCAGGGCCTGGCCGGCGGGGTCTCCCGCTACCCCGACCCCACCGGCAGGCGGCTGACCGAGGCCATCGCCGAGCGCCTGGACGTATCGACCGACCGCATCGCGCTCGGCAACGGCTCGGAGGACCTCCTGGAGCTGCTGTGCCGGGCCGTACTCGACCCCGGCGACCTGGTGGTCACCCAGGCACCCGGGTTCAGCCTGCACGAGACCTTCCCCCGCGTCATGGGCGCCCGGGTCGAAAAGGTCCCGGTCACCGCCGGGTTCGGATTCGACGCGGACGCCTGGCGCAGCGCGCTGGCCGCGGGCCCGAAACTCGTCTTCCTCGCCAACCCGTGCAACCCCACCGGTGCGGTGCTCGACGCCGGCGAGCTGGCGCAGGTCGTGGCCGCCACGCCGGAATCGGCCCTGCTGGTGCTCGACGAGGCGTACGGGGAGTTCGCCCGCACCCACGCCGGGTACCCCGACGGGCTGGAGGCCCTGCGCGGCCGCGACCGGCCGTGGATCGTCCTGCGCACCTTCTCCAAGGCCTACGGGCTGGCGGGCTTCCGGGTGGGGTACGGCATCGCCTCCGACCCCGCCCTGGTCCGGGCCCTGGACCGGGTCCGCACCCCGTACAACGTCAACCGCCCGGCCCAGGACGCCGCCGTCGCCGCACTGGGCGACCGCGCGCACCTCGCGGACACCGTCCGCCGGACCGCGCTGGAGATCGCCAGGGTCACCGACCGGCTGCGCGCCGCGGGACTGCGCGTGGTCCCGTCCGCGGCCAACTTCCTCTTCATCGACACCGGTTGCCGCGCCGACCGGGTGGCCGGGGAACTGCACCGCGCCGGAGTCATCGTCAAGGCGTGGCGCGAGCCGGGATACGAGAACTACATCCGAGCCTCCCTGTCGACCCCCGGAGACAACGACGTCTTCGTGCGGTGCCTGACGGACATCTGCGCGAAGGACACGCCGTGATCACCCGCAAGGTCTCCGACCTGATCGGACGTACGCCCCTGCTCGAACTGTCGGTCGCGGACGGTTCGGCCACCGTCCTGCTGAAGATGGAGCAGTACAACCCCACCGGCACCGCCAAGATCCGGATGGCCAGGAACATGGTGGACGAGGCGGAGGAGGCGGGGCTGCTCACCGGCGGATGGCTGGTCGAGTCCACCTCCGGCAACACCGGGCTGGGCCTGGCCCTCATCGCCGCCGAACGCGGCTACAAGTTCACCGCCGTGGTGGACAACCACTCCAGTACGGACAAGCTGCGCGGCATGCTCGCCTACGGCGCCGACATCCTCAACGTCGCCGGGGACGCGGAGGGCCTCGCCACCGCCGAACGCGACACCGTCGCCGAGCGGCTCGCCGCCGAGCACGGCGCGTACTGGACCGCGCAGCACCGCAACCAGGGGAACCCCAACGGCTACCGGCCGCTCGCCCGCGAACTGCACGACGACCTCGGCGAGGACATCCAGTACCTGTACGGGGCCGTCGGCACCGGCGGTTCGCTCTGCGGCACCGGCCGCGTCCTGCGCGAACGCATCCCGGACCTGAGGATCGTCGGCGTCGAGCCGGTGGGGTCCGTCGTCTTCGGCGGCAAGGGCGCGCCCTACCACCAGTCCGGCACCGGTACGCCCGAGGGCTCGGAGATCGGCGGCGTCGTCGACTACGAGCTGATCGACGAGGGCGTCAAGGCCAGTGACTCGGAGGCCTTCGAGACCTGCCGCTACCTGGCCAGGAACTTCGGCGTCCTGATCGGCGGTTCGGCGGGCGGCGTGGTCTACAAGGCCCTGGAGCGGGCCCGTGGCGCGGGGCCCGGGACCACCATCGTGGTGCTCGTCTGCGACGGCGGCGACAAGTACCTCGACACCGTGTTCAACGACGACTGGATGGCCGCCCACGGCCTGTTCGACGAGCAGGTCGTCCGCCGGCTGGCCGCGATGCTGCGGTAGCAGCCCCTCCTCCCCCTCCCTTCCCTTCTCCACCGAGGTACACCCATCCCATGAAGACGAAAATGATTTCCATAACCCTTGCGGCCCTGACCGCGCTCGCGGCCGCGGGGTGCGCCGGCACCGGCAGCCCCGCGGCCGGCGGGCCGGACGCCGCGAACGGGAGGAGCGCGACCACCTACCCGCTCACCCTCAAGAACTGCGGCACCGACGTGACCTACAAGGCCCCGCCGAAGAAGGTCGTCACCCTCAACCAGACCGCCGCCGAGATCCTCATCCACCTGGGGGTGGGCGACCGGATCGCCGGATCGGGCTACGAGATCGAGAAGCCGCCCGCCGCGATCGCCGAGCAGTACGGGAAGATCCCGCGCCTGTCCGCACCGGGGCACGAGATCAGGTACGAGAAGCTGCTCGAAGCACAGCCCGACTTCGTCTACGGCTCCTTCGCGAGCATGTTCACCGCCGAGCAGTCCGGCGACCGCAAGCAGCTCCACGACCTGGGCGTGCCGACCTACCTCACCGAGTTCGACTGCGCGTTCCACCAGAGCGTGGCAGGCGCCGACTTCGAGATGCTGTACGAGGAGTACCGCCGGCTGGCCACGATCATGGGAGTTCCCGCCGCCGGAGCGAAGCTGGCGGCCGACCAGAAGGCCGTGGTGCAGAAGGCGCTGGACACCGTCAGGAAGCGGGACACTCCGCTGAAGGTGATGTGGTTCTACTCCACCTACGAGGGCACCCCGTGGGCAGCCGGCCCCGGCGGCCTGCCGCAGCACATCTCGGAGCTCGTCGGCGTCCGGAACATCTTCGCCGACGCGAAGACCAAGTGGGCAGAAGTGAGTTGGGACGAGGTCGCGGCCCGCAACCCCGACGTCATCGTCCTGGCCGACCTGACCCGGGGCGAACCCAACGACACCGCCCAGGAGAAGATCGCCCTGCTCAAGAAGGACCCTCTCACCAACAAGCTCGCCGCGGTGAAGGACGACCGGTTCATCTCCATCCCCGGCTCCCACATGGATCCCGGTTACGGCAGCGCATCCGTGGTACCCGCACTGGTCGACGGCCTGAACAGGCTCGGGTGACCCACCGACCATCATGACGACCACACCACACAAGACCGCCCCGCCCACCGGAAACCCCGTCGCCGGCCGTGAGACCGTTCCAATGCGCCGGCGGCGCAGCACGACGGTGGCGCTCTTCTCCCTGGCCGTGGCCGGGCTGCTGGCCTCGATCGTCGCCGCATCGCTGTTCGGGAGCGCGGACATCCGACCCCTGGATGTCGTCTCCACGATCCTGCGGCACGTCGGCCTGGACGCCATCGCCCCCACCCCGCCCCTGCCGGGGCTGCTGGACGCCCTCATCTGGGAGTCGCGCTTCCCCCGAGTACTGCTGGCCGCCGCCGTCGGCACGGCCCTGGCGGTCTCGGGCGCGGTCCTGCAAGCGGTCACCAGGAACCCCCTGGCCGACCCCTACCTGCTGGGAGTCTCCTCCGGGGCCTCCACCGGCGCGGTCGCCGTACTCCTGCTGGGCATCGGGGGAAGCATCTCGCTGTCTACCGGAGCCTTCACCGGCGGCCTGGTCTCCTTCGGCCTGCTGCTGCTCCTGCTCGGCGGGGGACGCGTCGCCAGCCCCTCCCGGGTCGTGCTCACCGGCGTGCTCGTGTCCCAGTTCTTCGCCGCGGTCACCTCGGTCATCCTCATGGTCAGCGGGGACGCGAACTCCACCCGCGGCTTCACCTACTGGCTGCTCGGCACCCTCGGAGGCGCCCGGTGGGAGGGAGTGACCGTCACGGTCGTGATCATCCTGACCGGGGTGGTCGCGATCCAGTTCTTCGCGCCCGCCCTCGACGCCTTCACGTTCGGCCGGGACTCCGCCGCCGCCCTGGGGATCAACGTCACCGCGGCCCGCATCTGGCTGATGGTGCTCACCTCCGTCACCACGGCGGCCGCCGTGGCGGCCTCCGGCGCGATCGGCTTCATCGGCCTGCTCGTCCCGCACGCCGTCCGCATCCTGGCCGGCCCGACCCACCGCACCCTGCTCCCCCTGTCCGCGATCGTCGGCGCCGTCTTCCTCATCTGGGTCGACACCTTCGCCCGGACAGCGTTCTCACCCCACGAACTGCCCGCCGGCGTCATCACCGCACTCCTCGGCGCCCCCGCCTTCGCACTGGTCCTGAAGCGACTGGAGACCTGATGGGCACCATCACCACCACCCGGCTCTCCTGGTCGGTCAAAGGCCACCGACTCCTCGACACCATCGACATGGTGGCCCACGACGGACAGACCGTCGGCCTCCTCGGCCCCAACGGCTCGGGCAAGTCCACCCTGCTGCGCCTGCTCGCCGGACTGCGGCGCCCCGACACCGGAACCGTCCGCTACGACGACACCGGCCTGGGCGACCTGCACCGCCGCGCGCTGGCCCGACGGCTCGCCGTCGTCGAACAGGACGTGTCCGCCCACCACCACGTCAACGTCCGCCAGGTCGTGGAACTCGGCCGCACACCCTTCCGCGGCCGCTTCGACGCCCTGACCGAGCACGATCGGCGGATCGTCGACGCGGCGCTCGAACAGACCGAGCTCACCGCCGGACAGCACCGCAGCTGGCACACCCTCTCCGGAGGGGAGAAACAGCGCACCCAACTCGCCCGCGCCCTCGCCCAGCAGCCCCGGGAGATCCTGCTCGACGAACCCACCAACCACCTCGACATCCGCCACCAGCTCGAACTCCTCGACCTGCTGACGACACTGGACGTCACCTGCGTCGTAGCCCTCCACGACCTCAACCTCGCCGCCCGGTACTGCGACCACGTCGTCGTCCTCGACCACGGACAGGTCGCGGCGGCGGGAGCCCCCGAGGCCGTGCTGACCCCGGACCTGATCAGGTCGGTCTACGGCGTCCACGTGCACGTCGACCGCGAACCCCTCACCGACACCCTCCGCATCACCTACCTGAGCTGTTCGCCCCTCGCAGTGGCGGCCGCCGGGTCACGCTGCCGGCGGTGATGCGGACAGCCGGTCCGGCGGGCGCGGTGCCCGCCGGACGGCTGTCGGCGCGTTACGGCAGGCCCGGCCGGCGTCCGGCGTCGGGCCTTACTCTGCCGCATGATTGACGGATCGTCAGTGCATCCGGTTGACGACGACCGGGGAGTCGGTCCGCAGTTCGGCCTTCGCGGGCTTCGGCAGCGTGCCGCAGAACTCGCCCTCGAACATGTTCTCGAACGGCGGGCTCTGGTCGAGCCAGTCGCCGTTGATGTTGAAGGTGAGCATGTGCTTGCCGTCGCGTGTGCCGGCCGAGCCGGTCAGCGAGCCCCAGACGACGCCGTCGTGGCCGTACACCTGCACGCCGCAGGTCAGCTTGCGGGAGATGACGCCGAGCCCGTACGTGAAGTGCTCGCCGGTCTCGACGGTGGTGAGCATCGCGTCGAGCTGCTTCCTGGGGAGCAGCCTGCCCTTCAGCAGCGCGCCGAAGAAGCGGTTGAGGTCGCCGCCGGTGCTGACGATCTCACCGGTGGCGCCGGACCAGGACGGCCGGTACTCGGTGGCGTCGTGGACCTCCGGGCCGGGGTTGGGCACGTACAGCTTGGAGTAGCCGATCGGGTGCGGGGCGGGGAGCTTCGGGTCGGTGCCGGGGAAGCTGGTCTCCTTCAGGCCCAGCGGCTTGACGATGCGGCGCTCCACCTCGCGGGCGTACGGCTTGCCGGCAACCTTCTCGATGATCATGCCGGCGAGGACGAAGTTGGTGTTGGAGTAGCGCCAGCCCTGGCCGGGCGCGAAGTCCGGGCCGTACGTGATGCCCATGGCGACGATCTGCTCGGGCGTCTTGATGTCGTAGCGGTGCTCGAAGAAGCCCGGGCCGTTCATCAGCTCGTTCCACTCCGGCGTCATGACCATGTCGTGGACGCCGCTGGTGTGGTTGAGGAGCTGGCGGATCTTGATCGTGTTGCCGTCGTAGCCGTTGCCCTGGAGGACGCCGGGGAGCCACCGCTCCACCGGGTCGTCCAGGTTCAGCCTGCCCTCGGCCTCCATCTGGAGCAGGACCGTGGCGACGAACGTCTTGGTGATGCTGCCGGCCCGGAAGTGGTCGGCGGCCGTCCGCCCGCGCTGGGTGGCGGTGTCCGCGTAGCCGGCGGAGCCGGACCAGGTCCCCCGGGGCGTGAGGGTCACGGCCCCCACGCCCGGCATCCCGGCGGCGACGAGGCCGTTCAGGGCCTCCTGCGTCGCCGCGTGGGACTCCCTGGCCTGCTCGGCCGCGACGGCCGGGCCGGCCGTCACGGCCCCGCCGACGACGGCGGTCGCGGTGAGCGCGACGAGCGCCCCCCGCAACGAAGGCCGCCGGGCCGGACGCAACGATGTGTCAGAAGCGCGCTTGCGCATCGAGATTCCCCCTCGAAGTCGATGTGCCGAAATCGGCACCATGATCATTTCAAGATGATCACTCAGGGGCAAACCGGAATGTCGGCTTCGACGGGCGGCCGCGGTCCTTACCGGATTCGCTCCCCGGTCCCGCCGGAACTCCCGGGAGCCCGGCGCTCAGCCGGGCATCCCGATCGGCTGCTCGCACCAGCGGAAGGGCCCGCGCCGGTCGGCGCGGGCCCTCGCAGTGCCGGGCGCTGGATCAGAAGGTCAGCTTCCAGCTGTTGATGTGGCCGGTGTCGCTGGAGTACATGTCCTGGACCTTGAGCCGCCAGGTGCCGTTGGCGGTCTCGCTGGACGCGTTGACGGTGTAGGTGGCGACCACGTCGTCCGCGGAGTCGCTCACGTTGGCGTCCTTGAGCCGGTAGGCGGTGCCGTCGGGGGCGACCAGGTCGATGGCCAGGTCACCGCGCCAGCTGTGCTTGATGTCCACGTCCACCTTGAGGGTGCTGGGCGCGTTGCCGGTGAGCCCGCTGACGGCGATGTCCGAGTACACGGCCGCTCCCCGGTCGGGGATCGGCACGTCGGTGGTGTTCTCGAAGGTGCTGATCTTGGAGAGCACCTGCCAGCTGAAGCTCGCGGTGGAGCTGGCGCCGGTGCTGTCGGTGACCTTGACCGTGACGCTGCTGGTGCCGACCTCGGTGGGCGTGCCGGAGATCAGGCCGGTGGAGGCGTTGATCGACAGGCCGGCCGGCAGCCCGGTGGCGCTGTAGGCGAGGGCGCCCGGGTTGGTGCTGGTGGCCTGGATCTGCAGGCTCGCCGCCTTGTTGACCAGGGTGTTCTGGGTGCCCGGGTTGGTCACCGAGACGCCCTGGACGATCCGGCTGCCGACCGCGACGCCGGCCCAGGCGTTGGCCGTGTTCATGTACGTGGCGCTGTTCGCGCCGTAGAGGTCGGCCGCGGCCTGGAGGGTGGCGGCGCGGGCGCCGGCGTAGTTGGTGGTGGAGGTCATGTAGGTGGTGAGGGCCCGGTACCAGATGCGCTGCGCGGCGTCGCGGCCGATCGGGGTGACGGACTGGTTGTCGGCGGTGGGGCTGTCGTACGGGACGCCGTTGACGACCTTGGCCCCGCTGCCCTCGGAGGCCAGGTAGAACCAGTGGTTGGCCGGGCCGGAGGAGTAGTGGACGTCGATCGACCCGATGCCGGAGTACCAGGAGTCCTTGGACTTGCCGTCCTTGGAGGGCTTGTCCATGTAGCGGAGCGGCTTGCCGTCGCCGAAGATGTTGATCTTCTCGCCGACCAGGTAGTCGCCGGGGTCGGCGGCCGAGTTGACGTCGAACTCCACCGCGGCGGCCATGATGTCGGAGGTCGCCTCGTTGAGGCCGCCGGACTCGCCGCTGTAGACCAGCTTGGCGGTGACCGAGGTGACCCCGTGCGTCATCTCGTGCGCGGCGACGTCCAGCGAGGTCAGCGGGTTGTTGTTGGCGTCGCCGTCGCCGTAGGTCATGCAGAAGCAGCTGTCGCTCCAGAAGGCGTTGACGTACGCGTTGCCGTAGTGGACGCGGGAGTAGGCGCCGACGCCGTCGTTGCGGATGCCGCTGCGGCCGTGGACGTTCTTGTAGTAGTCCCAGGTGGCCTGGGCACCGTAGGCGGCGTCCACGCCGGCGGTCTGACGGTTGCTCTGCTGGCCGGTGCCCCAGACGTCGTCGGGGTCGGTGAACAGCGCGCCCGTGCCGGAGGTTCCCCCGTTGAGGTCGTACGTCTTGTGGTTGCCGCGGCCGCCGTCGGTCATCGTCCAGTTGGAGCCGGACTGGGTGGTGCCGATGGTCACCTGGCCGTTGTACTGGCCGGTGCCGGAGCCGGTCTCGATCGCCTGGTACTCGTAGAGCTTCTCGCCGGTGGTGGCGTCGGTGATGACGTGCAGGGCGTTGGGGGTGCCGTCGGGCTGGACGCCGCCGACCACGGTCTCCCAGGCCAGCACCGGGGTGCCGGTCGCCGCCCAGACCACGGCCCGCGCCGAGTCGGCCTTCGCCTCCTTGGCGCCGGCCGCCTCGGCCCTGCCGACCGCCAGGCCCTTGGCGGACTCGGCGTTGCGGGCCGGGGTGGTGGAGGCCACCGCGACCGGGCCCTCGACGGCCTTGTTGACGCCCTTGATCGAGCCGTTCGGGGCGGTGTGCACGACCAGGTCGCCGCCGAGCACCGGGAGGCCGGCGAAGGTCCGCTCGTAGCGGGTGTGGACGGTGCCGTCGGCGTCCTTGAGCACCGAACGCGGCAGCAGCTTCTCCTGCGCGTCCAGCTGCAGCGCGGCAGCCGTCCGGGCGGCGGAGGCCTCGGCCGCACCCAGCAGCGCGGACCGCTCACCGTCGCTGAGCGAGGCGGCGAGCGCGCCCGCCCGCGGCTGGGCGGAGACCGTCGCGGTCCGGTCGGAGCGGTCGGAACGGTCGGCCTCGGCGCTCGCCGCGCCGGCCGGGAGGGTGACGGCGACCAGGGCGGCGCCGACGAGCCAGGCGCTCACGGCCGCGACCTTGCGGGGGGAACGTAACAACGGAACTCCTCGTGGGGACGGCCCCGTGGAGGGCCGGTGACAGCCGGGCGGCCGGGATGCCGCCCGGATCGAGCGGGAGATCGCTGTGCGTCGGTACGTGGTGCAGCGGTGCGTGGTGCAGCCGGTGCAGCGGTGCGGCAGTTCGGCGGTGCGGCGGTGTATCAGCGGACCGCCGGGGCATGAGTCGTGGGGGGACCCAAGCAGCGCCGGCCCGGTTCCGGAAGGGTGGCACGAGTGTCGCGCACATGTCAGCATCGGACGCCGAACTGGCAGGAAAGCGGAATGCTCCGACAAGCTTGTCGGCCTTGGCGATCCGTCACCCGATGACAGGACGGCCCGGTCGATGCGGCCGCGCCGGTGCACGGTCCGGACCTGACCGGGCACGCACGCGGCCGGGCCCCCGAGGTCCGTCGACTACCCGGCAGTACGCCTGCGGACCAGGTCCTTGTCCTCCTCCGGCAGCGCGTCGGCCACCAGGAGCCGTGGCAGCAGTTCCGGTTCGCGTGTCATCGCGCGGAAGGCGAGCGCTACGGTCACGTCGTGGTCGGGCCGGTGCACGATCTCGATCGGGTCGGCGGCGCGGATGTCCCCCGGCTCGATCACCCGCAGGTACGCGCCCGGCACTGCGGCCTGCGTGAACCGTTTGATCCAGCCGTCACGCTCCAGCCAGCCCTGGAACGTCCCGCACGGGATCCGGGGGCACGACACCTCCAGGACGACATCCGGCCCGATGCGCCAGCGCTCGCCGATCAGGGCGCCGTTGACGTCCAGGCCGGCGGTGGTGAGGTTCTCCCCGAAGACGCCGTTGGCGAGCGGCCTGCCCAACTCGGTCTCCCACCGGTCGAGGTCCTCGCGGGCGTAGGCGTAGACGGCCTGGTCGGAGCCGCCGTGGTTCTTCACGTCGTAGACCCGGTCACCGACGAGACCGACCTCGCCGGTGCCCTTGGGGCCGGTGGCGACGACGGCGACCGGGCCGTCGACGGGCCGCTTGTCGATGCCCGTCGCACGGAGGCCCTTCCAGGGGTTGGGGCGGGGCCTGCCGACGTTGACGGAGAGCAGCTTCATGGAGGCGAGGCTACGGTCCGCTGCATCCGGAGGGCGACACATTTCCCCGCCACAACGATTGCGGGCGCCGCCCCGCACCGTCGCGGTGAGGCACTTGTGCGCCTGCTCACGCTTTCGGGCGCAGGGGTGTGGGGTGATGGTCCAGCAGCCGTACCGCCGCGGTGGTCAGAACCAGCACGCCGAGGAAGGCGCCGGCCCACATCGGGTGATCGTCGGCGAGGGTGGTGGCGGCCGTGCCGTAGACCAACGTCTTCACCGCCGCAGACAGGGCCGGTACACGAATGCGGGCGCGCGGGGCGGCGAAGGTCGCCCACAGGCCGGTGGCCACGGCCAGGGCGGCGAGGGCGGCGAGCGCGCGGATGACGGGCGTGGTGGCGAATGTGGAGCCCCACCAGGCCAGCTCGGCGAACGTGAACAGTTCGATGCCGAACAGTACGAGAAGGGCCGTCGACAGTGCCGCGGTGCCCGGCGTCGGCCTTGTCATGACCGCTCTGCGGCGGTCTTGATCGAGTCGAGCCACCGCGTCAGCTCGGCGTGCAGCTTCGCGCTGTCGTAGAAGAGCCCCAGCAGGGTGCCGGCCATGGACTCCTCCGTCCGCACGAGCGTGGCACCGTCGTCGCGGGTCGTGATGAGGTGGCGGTGGACCGCACGGGAGCCCATCGCGCTGCCGGTCCAGATGATCTCGCGGAGCGGTTCGACGACCGCGAACCGGGAGGCGATGGCGGTGCGGCCGTTGACCCAGGTGAAGCGCGTGTCCACCGCGACAGTGCCGTCGCCGGCGATGCGCACGTCGCGGATGGCCGGGTCGAATGCCGACCAGCCGGCGGGGTCGGCGAGCAGGGCCCAAACCCGCTCGGCCGGTGCGTCGACCACCACCTCGTGTGCGGACCGGATGGGCGCGGCCTCGTCGATGCGGTGCTGCTTGGCGTAGTTCTCGTGCAGTTCGTCGAGCGACGGTCCGCGGTAGCGCATCTCCCTGAACATCTGCATCTTCCCAATTCGTGACTACTGCCCTTGTTGAAGAACAGTAGTCACGTTCCTGGCACACCGTCAAGAACAGTGTTCACGTCATGGAGCGGCGTTCTCGCCTGTGGCATGCTGGAGCCGTGACAGCGATCCGCAACGCTCGAGAACGGGCCCGGTCGGCCCTGGTCGACGACATCAAGACGGAGGCGTTCCGCCAGCTCTCGGCGCACGGCCCCGCCGGGCTGACGATTCGGGGGATCGCCCGCGAACTCGGCATGGTGCCCTCTGCGCTGTACCGCTACTTCCCCGGCCGCGAACAACTCCTGACCGCTATGATCATCGACTCCTACGGCGCCCTCGCCGACCACCTGGAAGCCGCGGCGGCCGCGGAAGAGGCGCACCGGGATCGCTGGCTGGCGGTGTGCCATGGCCTGCGGGCCTGGGCGTCCGCCCACCCGCACCAGTACGCCCTGCTGTACGGCACGACCGTGCCCGGCTACCGGGCGCCCCAGGACACCATCGCCCCGGCCGCCAGAATCCCCCTGCTCCTGCTGGGAATCGCGTGCGATGCATGGCGTGCGGGACAACTCGCCCCACCCGCCGACGAGCCCTGGTCCGACGAACTCGCCACCACCGCCGCCGTCCTCGCCGATGCGACGGGTCTCCTCGACGTGCCGCCATCGCTGCTGATGTGTGCCGTGAGCGCCTATACCCAACTGTTCGGCGCCGTCAGCATGGAACTCTTCGGCCACCTCCACGGCGCCTTCGACAACAACGCGGTCTTCTTCGACCACAGCGTCGCCCTGCTCGCCGACCTCGTGGGATTCCACACCGCCTGACCGGCTTCGGCACGCGGCCGACGCGGGGCAGTGCACGGACGAGCTCTCGGACCTCTCGGCGCGGCCGGCCCCACGCTTCCTCCGGCTCACCGAACAGTGCCTGGAGGCGTTCCCATGCCGATGGCATGTCCTCCCTCGTCCCTGATAGGTGACTGGTCGGGAACCTCATGACGCCTCCCTCTCCCAGCACCGAGCCGCCCACCGCCCCCAACCCGGCGAACCTTCGCGGTCACCGCACCGGAGCGGCCTGCCGGCGGTTCGATCGCGGCCGTCCCGTCGGTGAACCCGCCTTCCCCGTACGGAGTCGTCCGTGTCTCGGCACAGCAGGTCAGCGGCTGCCGTCCCGGTGGTGGATGGTGAGGTTGCCGTAGGTCTGCAGATCGGCGGCCAGGTCACCGGGCTTGCCTCGCAGGACGGCGTCCAGGAAGGCGAGGGTGGCTGCGGCGACGAGGCGCGGGCTCTCGGTGCGGCCCAGGGAGCCGACGATCGAGGGTACGGGCGGCAGGTACAGGGGCCCGTCCATGAACGTGAGGTGGGCGGCGCCGGGGACGGTGAGCCGGTAGCCGGTCGCGGTGTTGGCGTCGAGGGCCTCGGTGAGGCGGGGCAGGTAGCGCGGGTCGGTCGCCGGGGTGAAGGCCTGGGTGAGCGCGAGTGTCGGCCGGTCGAGGGAGGGTGAGGTGGGGCCGTGGGGGTAGCCGTCCAGATCGATGACGGCGTCGAACCGGCGGTCCTGCCGGGCTGCCTGCAGGGCGGCGGCCCCGCCCATGGAGTGGCCGGTCGCCGCGACCCGGTCGGTGTCCAGGCGTCCGCGCAGCGGGTCGGCGGTCTCGCCCCGGTCCAGGCCGTCCAGTCGGGTGAGGACGAAGCCGAGGTCGGCGGCTCGGACCGCGGTCCAGTCGGCCGCCAGCGCGTCGTCCTTGTCCCGGTCGCCGGTGGAGGTGGTCTCGGTGGTGATCGTCCGGCCGTCGGCGAGGACGACGGCGGCGGAGTCGTACGGGTGGTCGAGGGCGGCGACCACGTAGCCGTGGCTGGCCAACTCCTCCGCCCAGGCGGTGTTCTGGGTGCGCACCCCGACCGCCCCGGGAGAGAACAGGACGACGGGGTACCGTCCTCCCCCGCTGTCCACCGGGGCGTCGACGACCGCACGGGTGCGGGCCCGCGGCACACCGTCGATCAGGAAGCCCGGCAGGCCGACCGCGCGGGCGAGGGCGTCGGAGACGGTGCGCGCCTCCTGCTCGGTGCGTCCGAGGTACTGGGCCCGCTGGGCGCCCGCCGGGCTCTTCTGCGCGGGGTACCAGAGCTGGACCACCACCGTTCGCCGGTCGTGCGGATCGGCGGTGAAGGTCTCGGGGCGGGCCGGGTCGGTCCACTGCACGACGCGGGTGCCGACCGCGAAGTCGCCCGACGGTTCGGGGAACACGGGGACGGGGAAGGCCCAGGCGGCCACCGGGCCGGTGGCGATCAGGCCGGCGCAGGCCGCCGTGGTCGGCAGCGCCAGCCACCAGCGGGCCCGCCACGCCGGCCGGCCGGTACGGCGGCGCAGCAGGGGCGCGAGGGCGGACGGCAACGCGAAGGCGGCGCCTGCCAGGACCGGCAGCAGCTGCCAGCGGATCCCCACCGCGATCAGCAGGGCCGCGGTCGGCGCGAGAACGGCTCCCGCCGCGATCGTGACGCGTGGTCGGGCGACAGGGGGAAGCCAGCGCGCCCCGACCAGGGCGACGGCGCCCAGCAGGGCAAGGATTTCCAGGGGGGACATGTGCAGTCCCGTGATGATCTCGGTCACCCGTCCATGCTCGGTGCCGGGTGGGCGCTGCCACATCGGTCGCGGGTCGCCTTGGCGTGCCGACCGGGGTCGCCATCCGCGGCAGGTCCCGTGCCACCGGAGCAGCAGTCGAGCACGCCGGATCAACGTCCGCCGTGCGACCACGGGAGGTAGCCGGGCTCCTCCTGAAGTCGTAGCCCGGCGCGGTGCCGTCCGACGGTGGACTCATGTGCTCCGCGCGGCCCGCGACCTACCGTGACCGTGGCAGGGCTGCGGTGCGTGCCGGCCGGCGCAAGGGGAACGCTCCCCGGTACCCGGCTCGGTTCCGGCCGTACACGGTGGCAGCCCCGGCCGGGGCCACGACGATGCGACGGTACCGAATGGGCAGGGACGTGCGGGACAGGGGCGTGCGATGACCGGGGCGGCTGCGGAAGCCGGCCAGGCCCGCCGGGTGCGGTGGGCGAGCGCCGGCTCACGGTTGGCGGGGTACGCCGATCCGGCCCCGGTGCGAGCGGCGCGACCGGTGACCGTAGCCGGGCGCCGGGGTTCCCGCCTGCCGCCCCTGGCATGGGACTTGCTGCTGCCGACGCTTCTCCTCGTCAACGTCGTGACCACCCACCCGCCGCAGGAGCTGCCGGTGGCCGCGGCCCTCACCGCCGCCCTTTCGCTGCCCCTGGTGTGGCGGCGCCGGGCCCCGCTCACGGTGTTCGGCGCGGTGGCCGCCGCGGCCTTCGTCCAGTGGCTGATGGACGTCCAACTACCGGCCGACATCGCCCTGCTGGTGGCCCTCTACACGGTGGCCGCGCACGCGAACCGGAGCGGGACGCTCGTCGCCGGTGCCGTCGTGGAGGCCGGGATCCTGCTGGCCTGTCTGCGCTGGGCGCCGGAAGGCGCGTTCCTGACGCCCTTCGCCGCGGTGACCGCGATGGCCGTGGCCGCCGCCGTCCTGGGGGTGAACGCGCGGACCACGCGCGCCTACCTCGCGGCCCTGGCGGAACGGGCCGCACGCCTGGAGCAGGAACAGGAGCAGCGGGAGCGGCTGGCCGTCGCCGAGGAGCGGACACGGATCACCCGGGAGATGCACGACATCGTCACCCACAACCTGTCCGTCATGGTCGCGCTCACCGACGCCGCCGTCTACGCGCAGCACCGGTCGCCCGACCGGGCCACCACCGCGATGCTCCAGGCCTCCGAGACGGGCCGGCAGGCCCTGACCGACATGCGGCGCTCGTTGGGCATCCTGCGGACCGCCGAACCGGACGCGCAGCGCCACCCGTTGCCCGGCATCGCCCAACTGGAGGCCCTCGCCGACCAGATGTGCGCCGCCGGACTGCCGACCCGCGTCGACGTCCGGGGCGGCCGCACCCACATCCCCGCCACCGCACAACTCACCGTCTACCGCCTGGTACAGGAAGCCTTGACCAACACCCTCAAGCACACGCCCACCGGCACCCACGCGGAGGTCCGGATCCGGTGCTCGGCCCGGACCGTCACCGTGGACGTCACCGACAACGGCCCCTGCCCGCCCCGTCCCGCCGCCGCACCGTCCGGGCACGGCATCCCCGGCATGCGCGAACGCGCGGCCGCCTACGGGGGGACGTTGCAGGCCGGACCGCTCCCGGGCGGCGGCTGGGCAGTCCGTACCCGCCTGCTCCTCGACAGCAGCGCAGCGGGGACCGCATGACGATCCGCATCCTGATCGCCGACGACGAAGCGCTGCTCCGGATGGCGTTCAGCACGGTCCTGGACGCCCAGCCCGACATGGCGCCGGTCGGCGAAGCCGCGGACGGCAGCCAGGCCGTCCGCCTCGCCCGGGAGCTGCGCCCCGATGTCGTCCTCATGGACGTCCGGATGCCCGGGATGGACGGGATCGAGGCGACCCGACAGGTCGTCGCGAGCTCCCCGCAGAGCCGGGTGCTGATCCTCACCACCTTCGACCTGGACGCATACGCCTTCGCCGGACTCCACGCCGGAGCCTCGGGCTTCCTGCTGAAGAACACCAGGCCCGAGGAACTCCTCACCGCGATACGCAGCGTCGCCGCGGGCGACGCGGTGGTCTCCCCGCGGATCACCCGACGCCTGCTGGAGAGCCTCCGCCCGTACCTCCCCGACGGCAGCAGCACCGACCACGAGCAGAGGCTCGACCGGCTCAGCGCCCGCGAGCGCGAGGTGCTCGTCCAGGTGGGCTGCGGCCTGTCCAACACCGAGATCGCGGCCACCCTCCACCTCGCCGAGGCGACCGTGAAGTCCCATCTGGGGCGCATCCTGCACAAGCTCGAACTCCGCGACCGGGTCCAGGCCGTGGTCTTCGCCTACGAAAGCCGCCTCGTCCGCCCGGCGTGACGCCGCCGCCGGAGCCGGAGCCGACGGCGGCGTCCGGTCCGCACCCCGGCAGACCGCCGAGCACGCCCGCGCGCCACGGCGCACTCCCCGACCGAGCGCGCGGCCGTCCCGCAGGATCCGGGCCGGCTCCACCCTCGCCCGGGCGGCCGTCGGCGCCTCGGTACTGTGGGCAGACACCCCGTTGAGAGGCGCCCTCCCTCATGGCCAAGAAAGCCGCCGAACCACGAGCCGCAGCCCGCAAGCCCCTGCTCCAACTGACCGGCGTCAGCCGCTCGTACGACGAGCGGGAGGTGCTGCACCCCGTGAGCCTGTCGCTCGCCGCAGGAGAGTGCGTGGCGCTGCTCGGACACAACGGATCGGGCAAGTCGACGCTGCTCAGGGTCGCGGCCGGACGCGACGCCCCCAGCCAGGGCACCGTGGTCTTCGACGGCATCCCGATGGACGAGAACGACCCCCGGGTCCGGGCCCGGGTGGCGGTGGTCGGCGACACCGTCGCCTGCTACCCCGACCTGACCGTCCGTGAGCACTTGCTGCTGGTCGCGGTCGCACACGGGGTCGCCGACGCACCCGTGTGGGTCTCCCGGGTACTGACCGACCGGATGCTCACCGAACGGGCCGACGCGCTGCCCTCGGCCCTCTCCTCCGGACAGATGCAGGCCCTGCTGCTGGCGTGCGCGCTGGTGCGCCCGCGTGATCTGCTGCTGCTCGACGAGCCCGAGCAGCGGCTCGATCCGGAGGCCCGCCGACGCCTCGCCGGCCTGCTCAAGGCCGAACTGGCCGACGGCGTAGCCGTCCTGCTGGTCACCCACCACACCGACCTCGCCCTGGACGTGGCCGACCGGGTCGTCGTGCTGGAGGACGGCAGGGTCCTCCAGCAGGGCGGGACCCGCGAGGTCCTGGCGGCGGAGTTCGCGGCCCGCACCACCGCAGGGTCGGCGGGCACCCGGTGACCACAACCCCCGTGACCACGCCCCAGCCGGAGACCGACCCCGCCGTCGAGGCCTGGACGGACGACGACGACTGGACCGACGAGACCCTCGCCCTGCTGCGCACCCTGCGTGCCCCCCACCGGCGCACGCGCGCCAAGTCGGTCGGCTTCGCCGTCTACTGCGTGCTGCTCCTCCTGATCGTCTGGGGCGGTGTGCCCAGCCTCGGCCTGTTCCTGCAGGCGTCCATGGGCGCCGACTACACCGGCCACGGCGGCGACCTGCTCGCCGCCATGCCCGCCGGCATCACCGCGATCGGGCTGGCCACCTTCCTGCTGGCCGCCCGGGACGGCCTGTGGCGCGGCCCCGTGGTGCCGCCCCGGGCGGCAACCGACTGGCTGCTGCTCCACCCTGTCCGGCCCCGCCCGGTCCTTCGACCGTGGTTCTGGCTGTCCTGCGCCGTGGCCGCGTCCCCCGGCCTGGTGGCGGCGGTCGGCGGCATGATCGCCCTCGGCCTGACCGTCCGGGTCGGCCTACCGGCCGCACTCGGCTGGTGCCTGCTCGGGGGGATCTGCGTACCGCTCCTGGCCACCTGCGCCGCCCTGGTCGTCGAGCGCGGCGACCGCGCCGCCCGCTGGGTGCGCCGGCTCACCCCGTATCTGACACTGTCGATCGTCGCGCTGGCCGGGCAGAGCGTGCTGGCCGTCGCCGGCCACACGGCGCACTGGCTGGAGCTCGTCGAACTGTGGTCGGGGCCCTGGGGCTGGGCCGCGATCGCGGCACTGGCTCCGACCCCGGCCGCCGTGCCGGGCGGCTGGGTGGCCGCCGCACTCCTGCTGGTGTCGACCGGTGCCGCCCTGGTCCTCGCCGACCGGGCCTCCGCGACGGTGCCACTGGCCCGGCTGCGGGAGCGGGCCAGGACGGCTGCCGGGGTGCTCGCCGCGCTCCGCACGGTCGAACTGCGCAGCGCACGGCTGGCGGTGAACAGCGCCAACGGCAGCACCCGGCAACGCCGGCTCCGCCTGCCGGCCCCCCGGCGGGCCTGGCTGGTGGTGCCGTGGCGCGACGCCCTCGCGCTGCTCCGCGCCCCCGCCCGGCTGGGCCGCGCGGTGGTGCTGGCGGTGCCCGCGCTGCTCTGCGCCGTCCTCGCGCACGGTGCCACGGGCCGGCCCTCCCTGCCGGCCACCGCCGTCGCGCTGGTGTTCGGCTACCTGGCCGTCGCCCAGCTGCTGGAGCCGGCCCGGATCGAGACGGACGACGTCCGACGGGCCTCCTGGTCGCCGTACCCGTTCGCCGGCCTGATGCTGCGCCATGCGATCGTTCCGACGCTCGCCGGAATCCTGCTGGGGCTGGCCTGCACCGGGGTGCTGCTGGCCGCGGGCGCCGGCCCGGCGGCCTGGCTCGCACCGGCCGCCGCGCCGGCCCTGGTCGCGGCGGGGCTGGTGAACGCCTGCCGCGGCGTGCTGCGCAAGGACCTCATGTACTCCCCCGCCCAGGGCACGGGCGGCGGGTCGGGCCCGCTGCTGTTCGCCGTCTGGTACGCGGCCGGGCCCGCGGCGGGTGTGGCGGTGCTGACGCCGATGTTCTCCTCGGCGCTGCGCGCCGGGGCAGCCGGGCCGGTCGGCAAGGCCGCCCTGATGGCCGTGGCGGTCGCGGTCCTGCTGCTGCGCTGGGCGCAGGCCAGGGCCGCGAGGATGAGCAGGGGCCGCCCCGGGGCGACCACTCCGTAGACCCGTACGTCGCACCTCGTCGGTCCGGATGCTCCGGCAGTCGGCGGCGCCTGCCCCGGCCCGGTCCGACGAGCGCCGAAGCCCCTCGCAGACCGGGCGGTCGGCGAGGGCTTCGCGGTGTGTCGGTGCTACCAGTTGTACGGCCGCGCGCATGCCGATCCGGCCATGACAGCAGTATCCCCGCGGAAATCCGTGGACGGATCATGGAAGATCACATACTGTGTGGCTTCACGCCCTGAGACGAACGGAAGGAGGCGAGTGCCGTGCAGTCCACACCTTTCCAGCGCTCCCTCTTCCACCATCCCGGCGTGGTTCGCCAGTTCTGACCGGGAGCGCTCCAAGCAGCTTTCATCCCGGAGGAATCCATGACCGATCTGGTCATCCGCGCGCTCTCCGCGAGCGACGCCCACCTTTTCGACGCACTCCCCGACCCCCTGGGCGCCCGTGAAGGCCATCGGCGCACCCTGTTCCGCCCCGACTGGAAGCGCGTCGCCCTGCGCGACGGCGAGGTCGTCGCACGCGGCGCGTGGTGGGGCGGGCCCGACGACCCGGAGCCCGTCAACATCAACTGGTTCGACGTGGCCGAGGGCGAGGAGGAGGCCGGCGCCGAACTCCTGCGCTCAGCGCCCTGGCAGGTCGAACTCGAAATCAACCTGCCCGGCGGCTGGCGGGAGGAGACCGACCTGCGCGCCGGCGCCGAGGCGCGCTTCGCCGCCGCACGAGCCGCAGGGTACGAACCCCTGGTGGAACGCTTCCTGTACCGCTGGACCCCGGAGCAAGGTCTGCCCGAGCGGCCCGGACGCCTGCGCTTCAGCGCCGAACCCGACGACACCGTGTTCTTCGACGCACTGCGCCGCATCCACTCCGCCACCCTGGACGCCCACGCACTCAAGGCCATCGAGGAGGGCGGCCTCGACCAGGCCGCCCAGGAGGAACTCGACTTCTTCCACTGGTGCCCCTCCCCACGGGACTGGTGGCAGGTCGCACACACCCCGGAGGGCGACCTGGCCGGCATCCACATCCCCGCCCACAACCCCTCCGGCCCGACCATCGGCTTCATCGGAGTCATGCCGGAACAGCGCGGTCACGGCTACGCCTACGACCTCCTCGCGGAGTGCACCCACCTCCTCGTCGAGCAGGGCGCGGAGTTCATCAGCGGAGCGACGGACCAGGCCAACTTCCCCATGGCCGCGAACTTCGCCAAGGCCGGCTTCCCCGTCACCCGTGAACGCATCAACTTCCACCCGGCGGACCGAGCGGCCTGACCAGGAGTAGCCCGCGGCGAGCGGTCCGATCCGAGGGCAGGCCCGGACCGCTCGCCAGTACCTGGCGACATGCCGGCCACCAGTGTGGACGTACGGGGCCTACGCTGTGGAGTGGCCGCCATCCCGCCGCCAGTCCGCACCCCGACGATGATCAACGGTGACTGCGCCCGTTCTCACTGGACTTCACCTCTGGAGGGACGGACCACGCCTCGACGGCGTTGCACTGTCCCGAATCGATCGTGGAAACAACGTACGGGACAACCCGCCCGACCAAGCAGCCCAAGTCGGTGGAAGCACCGGTTACGACCACCAGCCGGGCTCGACCAGCACGCACCCGTCGGGGGTGACGTGGTGGATGCGACTGGAGCGGTCGACGAGCCGACAGTGGCTACTCACCACGCGCCCGGGCCAGCTCAAGACGACCTCCAACTGGATGCCGAGCCGCCGCACATTCCCGGCACCGTGAACCACCGGCCCTCGCCGCGCAGTCGGGCCCGTTGTGCGCAGCACCCCGGGCCCGCTGTCGGGTCCGGCCGCCCCTGGGCAAGTGGCCCGGATCGGTGGATAGGGCGGCCGCCCTCAGCTGTACGCGATGCGTTCGACCTCGTAGAGCTGGGCGGCACCGATGCGGCCCTCCTCCAGGGAGAGGAGCCAGGTCAACAGCTCCGGTCCAGCCGACAGTTCGTCTGGAAGCCGAGCCGGAGATCCGCGAGCCCCCGCCCGGCGAGCCAGTCGTCGAGTGCGTCACCGAGGTGGCGGTCCGCCGCCTCCGTGCGGGTTTCGGCCCAGACGGCCAGCCACGGCGAGAGGCTTCCGGTGCTGACGGAGATCGCCTCCAGTATCCCGGTGACACGGTCGGTCCCGGGGTAGTCGTGCAAGGCCGACCGCCACCAGGCACCGTTGGCGGTTGCACCCACTGCTACGCCGGCTCGAGCGCGTCAAGAGCGATCTGGAGCTGCTGGGGAGGCGGGGTCACAGACACCTGCGAGGGGACCTCATCCGGCCTACCGGAGAAGGGAGCGACACTATCACGCGGCTCGTACCGGCCGCCGGACGACCACGGCCCCGAACGCTCGCGCGGTAGCCCGACCACCAAGCTCCACCTGACCACCGGCAAGGGCAGAAGCCCACGCCGCCTGTGGTCACGCCCGGGCGGCGTAGGGACACCCACAGTTCGAGCCCGCTCTGGCGAAGGCCCACCTTCCCCGCACCGGGGGCGGAGCCGGCCTCGCGGCCATCAGCGAATGGCTGCGACCGACCCCGGCCCGGTCGAAGCCAGGGTGGCGCGCAGCAGGTTCAGGAACTCATGGCGGCTCGATCGGAATCGCTGCGCAGAACGCAGAACTCGTTTCCTTCGGGATCAGCGAGGACCGCCCAGCCGGAGCCATCGGGATTCCGGCGATCGGCGACCAAGGTGGCGCCGAGGCCCAGCAGCCGTTCCACCTCCCGATCACGCGAGGTCTCCGGGCGCAGACAGAGGTGGATCCGGTTCTTGATCGTCTTTGGCTCGGGCACCTGGTTGAAGTACAGCACCGGACCCTCCGCCAACAGCACCTGAACCTCCGGATCACCCGGCTTGTCCTCCGGATGCAACGGACGTCCGGTCACCCTGCTCCAGAACTGGGCCAGCTCGTAGGCATCCGCACAGTCGATCGCCACGTTCTGCACTACCGAGACCATGCGCGAGCCTTCCTGATTTCCACTCCGAGCGACACCGGGTCGTACGCCCACTTCGCGCGAACGGCTCGGGTGCCCGGCCGACCTTCCGCACACACCCTAGACCAAGGTTTCGGGGCGGGGTCGACGCGTACCGGCTCGGGCCGAGGTTGTTCGACCTGGCTGCTGACGGGCCCTCGGACCCGGCGGTCGGCATCGGGACGTGCAGCGCGGCACACACTCGCTGCGAACCGGAGTCGGGCCACGCGTGGGTGCGCGGCACGACGGAACCGCTCCGGAGACATCGACTTCCTGCCGGCGGACCTCCGTCGCAGCACCCGCATCGTCCCCATCGCTCCGGAGGCGGACCGCTGACGACGCGCACCTTCGCCTACCAGTCCCGGAACTCGTGCCGGAGCCGGCTTCGTACGGCCGCCGTCACGGCCCGAGAAGCACATGTGGTCCACCAGGAGGTATGCCATCCTCGGGCCCGTGTCAGCACGTAACCGCCGCCTGCCACGAGACCTGTCGTGGCCGCTCTCCCCGACCGACATCCACCGCAGGGGTCTCGGCGCAGGATGGGCGATCCCCGTCGACCTGCGGTTCGACGTCCGACCCTGGAGCGACGGCACCCTGCTGCACGTCGAGTGGATACCGCCGGTCTCCTCCAACTACGGCACGGGCACCCATCCCGGCCTGTGGAACAGCATACGGATCCACATCGCCCCGATCGCGGACGCCCGACGGGGCAGAGCCCGCCTGGCCCTGCTCGCACACGCGCTTCCCGGACTCGCCGCCTGGACCGAAGCCGCCCGGTGCGCGCCGGAGGGCTGGGCCCTGAGCAGCCACAGCCGTTCCTGGCGGTTCGAGGGTCGCTACGTCTGCCACCGCGACGACCACGAGCCGTACCAAGAGGTCCCGGGCCGGGCGGTGCTCTGGTGGTCGTCGCGGTAGGAGACCTCGGCCGGCCCACCGGAGCGCGCCTGTGCCGTGCGCGCAGCATTCCCGCCGAGCAGCGGTCCGGGTGGGGACAGTTGGAGTCGGGGTGCCGCTGAGGCGGCTGCCGCCTCCGCCCGTCCGGTGCTCCAGCTGTGGATCGCGAGGGCCTGCCTTGGCGGCTTCCGTCGGCTGCACGGCCGCTACGAACGCACAGCCCGGCCACTTCGCCGCCTTCGCCGGCATCACCGCAGCCCTCATCTGACATCGCAGACTCTGCGGATGGGAACCTGCCTCAGGGCGTGCTCGGCGAATCAGGGTGGTAGCCGTCGTAGCCCAGTTGTTCGGCGTGGTACGAGCCGCCCCAGACCTCGGCGGTGGCACGGGGATCGCCCGCGGTCAGCTGCGCTTCAAGGTGCACGGCCTGGTCCGCCGGGTCGTCTGCGGAGATGGGGAGGGCCAGCCCGAACTGGAGCCAGGGCCGATCCGCGTCGGATCGGTCACGGGGATGCAGCAGGACGAGGTGGATTCGATCGGGTTCCGTACGGGAGGACCACACGGCTTCCAACTCGCAGTCCCACCGGACGAGCCAGTCCTCGCGTTCCCTCAGCCCCTCCTCAAGCAGCCGCGCGACCGCTCCGGCCGGCGACTCCCAACCGCGGCCCTCCCCGGCCCGCACGACCTCGGCTTCGTACGGTCCTGCGGCGAACCGAAGCTCCGGCAGGTCGAGGTCCTGGTTGGCCGGGTCGCGCCAGTCCGCCCAGACGACATGACCTCCGTCCCGCCTGACCGTCATGTACAGGGCCCCACAGCATTCCTCCACGCCGCAGCCGGACCATGCGACACGAACCTCGCGGGTCGTCGCCGTCGCATGCAACGGCCCGTGTCGGCCCAGCAGGTACCGAGGGCTCACTCCCAGGTAGCGGGAGCCTCCTACGCCACCGGGGAACACCTCGGCCAGAAGATCCCGGCCATTGACGATCGGGCGGACCTCCACGCCGCCCTTGTCGGGCGGTGGGCACACGATGCTCAGACGAAGAAGGTCCGGTTCTACGGTCATCAGCCAATGATCGCGGGGCCGGCTCGCAGCTGTCATGTGAATTCGCGGCCTCCGCTCAGGGATGTGGTTCAGGCCGCTCGGGCACGCCGGCTTTCCCCGCGCCCCTCCGGCGGTGCGCGGTTCGTTCGCCGGCCGGCGGGGCGTCCCTGCGGGTCAGGTGTTCCGGTCGGCTGCGGGCGCAGCGGTGCCGCCGGGGCCCAAGGGGCGGCGTCCGCCGGCGGGGCGTGCGGGGGTGGGGGCGGGCAGGTCGGAGTGGGAGAAGGGCGACAGCGCCGGAGCGTCGGGGGCGGGCTGGTCATCGTGGGTGAGCGGCCGGTGGGCGGCGGTCTCCGCGTCGGAGAACGGCTGCCACAGCGGGCGGCGGTGATCGGTCATCCGGACAGTGTGCCACTGTCTGTCCACCGGTCCGTACGGGCGGGGAAGTGGGCGCGCTGACTGTGTGTTGGCATGGGTGGCAGTCGACGGGGGTTTCGGGGAACCGGGGACGTTCCTGAGGACACCTGCTGCGGGAGGCCAGCCGCATGCGACTGCAGTGCTTCGGTGGGGCCACCCGGCCGGGGCTACTGAACGTGAACCCGCGGATCAGGCGGATCGTGGTGGCATCGCGGCCCCAGGCGGGTGGCCGCCTTGGAGGAGTTGAAGGCCCTGGCCGACGACCTCAAGGGGATCGATCCTGCAGCATTCGAAGGCTACGAAACCTGTACCTGGCCGGCGGTCCTCGACCGGTGGCTCTGGTAGTGCCATCAGGGCGCCACCGGCTCCGTCACTGCGGGCCGTGATGGACGACGGTCCGGACGAGGGGGCCGTGTCGTCGGCATTCGGTGCGGATGCGGTCGAGACCGGCGGGCTCCGGGAACGAGTCGGGGTCAGGGCCGCCGACGAGCCGAAGTCGCGTCCACCTCTCGACCAGAACGTACACGATCGGGTTGCGTTCCGGCGAAGTTGGCAGTTCAGGGTGTTTGGTCTGCCAGGATCACAAATCACCAACCCCCTTTCACCCTGGATGGGAGTCTCTCCAATGGCTGTGTCACTTGCTGACGCCGAAGCGTCGAAGGCCGCTGTTTCCGCTGCCGACGAGGATGCGATCTGGCGTCCGTTCACCTTCTCGACGGCCGAGGACGCGGTGAACTTCGCGAACCTGACGCCTGCGCAGAAGGCAGGCGAGTTCACCCTGGCTGCCGGCAGCGACGGCCAGTGGGTGGGCGCCTACTTCTTCTGACCTTCCCCGTCGCGGCGACCCTGTACCGCGGGCAATCCCGCCTTGCGATTCCCGCTTTCGGCGGGGCGGGGGAGGCCTCCCCCTCGCGGGGGACGGCGGATGATCCGTGGGACGGATGTGATCAGCGCGGGTGACGCGGAACCCTGGAGCGTCGGCAATCCGGACATTCGGGGGTCACGGTGGTTGTTCCTGCACATTCGGAGACAGGTGGCGTTCCCAAGCCGCCGATCGCAAGCCCGGGGCGGATGTTGTGGTGGCGGCGGTGGCCCGTGCGGGCGCCCGCGGCAGCCGCATCCTGGGGTGTGTTGTACGCCGCTGTCGAGGTCACCTGGGCGGTGACGGGCACCGCCGTGCCGTGGAAGGAGCACTCCGCGTACGCGCCGGGGATCCAGCTCTTCCTGGCGGCCCTCGCGCTGCTGGCCGGTGGCGCCTGCCTAGCCGGTGGCGCGTGCCTGGCCGGCGCCCGAACTCTCACCGGGCCCGGCCGGGTTGCGGTGGCGACGGCGCTGATCGCGGCGCTCCCGGTGTTCGGCGTGGGGATGATCGGGCTGCCGATCCATTTCGTGACGCTTGCGACGCTCTCGGGGATCGAGAGCGCCACCGGGCTGGCCCAGGTGCTGCTGAACACGGCCGGTGCCGCCCTCCTGCTCCTCGTCGGGCTGTCGTACCGTCGACGGCTGCGCGGAGACTGCCCGCGGTGCGGGCGGCCGCACGCCGGCGCAGCCGACGGCCCGCTTGTCCACCCGGCCCCCTCCCGAGCCCCGGGGCGGACCCGCGTCGCGGTGTACCTGCTCATGGGCGGACTTCTGCCGTGGGCGGTGGTCAAGACCATCTGGACGCTCGGCGGCGACGCGCTCGGTGTCGCGGGCGACGATTGGCAGCGGATGACGAGCGCCGACGCGTCGGGGCCGTCGAAGGCGACCGCGTCGGCGGGGATCGATGTGACCGTGCTGGCCGCGCTGGCCGGGATCTTCCTGCTGCTGGGACTGCTGCACGCGTGGGGACAGGTGTTCCCCCGCTGGACGGTGGTCCTGTCCGGACGACGGGTCCCGCGCCTGCTGCCGTTGATCCCGGCCTGGCTGACCGGCATTCCCCTGACGATGTACGGGGCCGTCCTCGTCGTCATGGCCCCGCTCACGGCCGTCGGCGTGCTGCCCGAGATCGAGCCGTCCCCGCCGTTCACCTCCAGCTCGGGGATCACGTGGATGGCGGGGTTCGGCGGCCTGGCGTTCGCCGGTCTGGGCATCGGCCTCGTCGTGGCTGCCCGCTCCTACGCCGCCCGCACCCGCCCTGTCTGTGCCGGCGCCACGGCAACGGAGCGGCCCGCGTAGCCGAGTACCGGGGTGTCGGCGTCCCGCCGGTGATCAACGAGCGGCCGCGACGGCTCCCCGTCGAGGCGCGCGAGATCGCCGGTCGGGCCGACGGGCTTGCGCGTCGCGTCTCGCCCTCGACCTCGGTCAGCTGCGCCAGGCCGTGACGTTGCCGGAGCGTGCCATCCCCGTCGCCCGCGTGCCGGTCCGTTGCCCCGGCCGGCCCGGGAGACGGTGCCTCAGCCGAGGGGCGCGCCACAGCGCGTCCTGCGGACGCCACGGGGCAGGCGTGGGGAATCATCGACCAACGATCCGCTGTCCGCGCGGGTGGCTCTGTCAGTACCTCGTGCCACTGTTCGGCCCGTGATCAACAATCGTGAGGGCATCGACCGCGTCGACTGGTCGTCCATGGGCCACGCCTACGGGGCTGCCGACGACGTCCCGCTGTGGCTGGAGCAGATGGCCTCGCCCGATACCGACGTCCGGGAGAAGGCGTTCAGCAGCTTCTACAGCGCGGCTCACCACCAGGGTGACGTCTACGCGTGCACGGCGGCGAGTGTGCCGTTCCTGTTCGCGCTCGCCGACGATCCCCGGGCCCCCGACCGCGCGGCCGTCATCCGGCTTCTGCTCAGCATCGGCGGCGCGGCGCTGGAATGCGACCCCGACGGCCTCTACTACGGTCCGTCGGGCCACGCATCGACCCCTCATGCGGATGTCGTGCCTCAGATGCAGGAGCGTGTCGACGACTTCGTCCGGCACGCGGCGGACCCGGACCCGCAGGTGCGGCAGGCCGCCGTCCCGGCCCTGGGGCTGTTTCTGGACGACGGCGACCGGGCGTTCGCGCTGTTGCGAGAGCGGTTGGCGGCCGAGAGCGGCACCTTGGAGCGCCTGCTGGTCGTCGAGGCGGCCGCGGCGCTGGCCCAACGGCTGCCGGCCGCGCTCGGCCCGGTGACGGTCTGGCTCGCCACCCTGGCCACGGACCCGACGGTGGACTCCGACATCCGGCTCGCCGCCCTGGTCCACCGGGCCGCCTGCGCACCGGAGGTGATCGACGCCGGTCTCGTCCCGACGGCGACCGACCTGCTCCAGCAGCTCCCACCCGAGCCCGCGAGCGACAGCAAGGGTGAGGGCGAAGGCGAGGACGACGACCGGCCGGCCGACTGCGGGCAGTGCGCCTGCGCGGACGTCGCCGCCGGGCCGGCACCGGACCAAGGGGCCCCGCCGCAGCTCGCCGCCGTCTTCGCCGACCTCGATCGGCACGGCCGCGTGCACGCCCCGACCACCGAGCTGCTGACCACCCTTCACCGACTGCTCGACGCACGGGTACCCGAGCGCACGGCCCTGCTCACCGCCCAGCTCCGCAGCACCGACGCGGCCACCCGCTACGACGCCATCGCGATGGCCCGGACCCTGATCGGCTCCTGGCGCGGCGACCACACCGGCCTCGTCCGCCTGCTCGCCGACTGCCTGCTGCCCCAGGACCCGTACACCGCCGCCGAAGCGGCCGAGGCCATCGGCCGACTCCCCGCCGACCTCGCCGAACCCGCCCGCGAGGCCCTCGCCGCCCTCGTCGAAGCCCACCGCGCCACCCACGGGCCGACCGTGTGGGCCGCACGGCACCCGCTGCTGCGCCGGGCCCATCAGCAGGCCGTCACGGCCTTGGCCCGCCTCGGCGACGAGCGCGCCCTGCCCGGGCTGTTGACCGCGCTGGACACCGACACCGATGCCTGGCGCGCGCTCCAGGTCGCCGGCTGCCTCCCCCAGGCCGCCGCGGAGCTCCTGCCCAGGCTGTCCCGGCGCCTGGCCGACGCGGACTTCTCGAAGGACTGGACCTGGTCGGACGCCTGCACGCTGGTCGCCGCCCTTCGCCGGCTCGGCGAACCGGCGGCCGTACCCGCACTCACCACAGCCCTGACCGCGTGCGCCGGGCAGGAGCAGTGGCCCGGCGTAGTCGCGGCGCTCCACGCACTGGCCCGCTGCGGCACCGCCGCCGCCTCCGCCCTGGCGGTGATCCGCCCGCTGGCCGACACCGAGAACCTGGACGTCCGCCTCGCCGCGGCAGAGGCCCTGTGGGACATCGAACGCGACCCCGCGGATGCCGTGCCGCGGCTGGTCGCCCTGCTCGACACCCACAAGCACGACAGCGCGGCCGACGTCCTCGGTCGGATCGGCGCGGCGGCGGCCGCGGCCCTGCCCTCCCTGCGGCAGACGCTCGAAACCGGCCACCTGTCGGCCCGGATGCATGCCGCCGCCGCGATCCACGACATCGGCGGCCCGGCCGAGGCGGAGGTCGTCCTGCCGGTGCTGCTGGCGACCTGGGAGGAGAACGACTCGACCGCCACCTACGTCGTGGAGTGCTTGCAGCGGATGGGTCCCGCCGCCGCACCCGCCCTTCCCCGGATCCGCGCGGAACTCGCCCTGGCCCGCCGCAGCGGCGGCTTCTTCACGATCGTCGAGCAGGACGAGGCTCTGCTGCGCGCCGGCCGGGCCGTCATCAGCCGGCTGACCTGAGGCGAACCCGGGGGTGCACAGGTCCTCCGCCTGCCGCTGCGGAGGACCTGTGCAGACCTGTGCAGGAGGAATCTCCACCGACTCCCCCGACGCCAGTACCCAAGAGTCGCCGAGGCGGCCGCGCAGTCGACGGGCGGTGTTCGGTCAGTCGGAAATCTCAAGGTGCAGGATGGTGGCCCAGTCGCTGGTGACCAGCAGCAGGTTGCGCCACCATACGTAGCCCGGCGGGCCGTCGACGTCGCCGGAGGTTCGGACCGGCCCCAGATGCGCTTCGATGAGGTCGGCGACGCCGTCGGCGAGTTCGCCTGCCTGCCGGATCTCACCGGGCGTGCGCAGATCGGCGTCCGGCCACCTGTTGGCGGGCTGCATGGAGCCGTCGGTCACCTGTCGGCGGAGGACGTCCCGCCAGGCTTGCGGTGACTCGAACGGGTCGACCGGCGTTCGCACCCGGTGTCCACTGGCCCCCGCGTCGTACACGGCTTGAGCGAGGCCCGTCATCCAGTCATGGCCGACTGTCCTCCCGGCCACTGGGACTACGTGGAGCAGGTAGATGGACGACACATGGTTGCAGGCGTCGAGCAGGTCCTCCAGCGGTTCAGCTGCGGCTGACACCGCCTCCGGAGCATCAAGTGGGTTCACCATGGGCGTCTGGGTCGTCCTCTGTGCGGTTCCGCGGTTCGGCCACAGTGTGTCAGCTGGGCACGTTCATGCTGCGAGGTTCGGGGCGTTCGACGAGCTGATCCGGCCCAATCGGCGGGCCGTCAACGGCGCCCACCTCGTCCGGCGCGTTCGCGCCGGCCTACTGTGCAACAACGGGCGCCCGATCGAACGCGAGGAGCTCACAGCCTGATGGATACCCCCCAGCCGATCACCGACTCGTGGCGTCGGACGATCAACGGGCGGCCGTCGGCGACACCGTAGGCCCTGCCCGGTGGGAGCCGGACGGGCAAGGGTCCGAGGGGTCGAGCTACAGGTGGAATCCGCTTGGCGGGTCGGGGCCGGCGGGCGGTGGGCTCGCCGGCCCCGGGGGGTCAGTTGATGGTCCAGCGTTGGAGGGCCGAGCCGTTGTCCGCTTGCTGGGTGACCTGGGCGCCGTTCGTCGTCGAGGCCGTGGTGAGCAGGAGGCTGCTCTTCTGGGAGGTGATCCTGGATGCGCCGCCGGTTGCGGGGGTGACGAGCCAGCGCTGGCTGCTCGTGTCGGCGCAGGTGGCCTGGATCACCCGGGCGCCGGCGGTGGTGGATCCGCCGCTGACGTCCATGCACAGGTTCGAGAGCCCGTTGACGATCCGGTAGGAGCCGTCGGTCTGCCGGGTGAAGACCCAGTTCTGGTTGGCGCCGCCGTTCGTCGACCAGGTGATGAGCGGGGTGCCGGTGACCCGCGAGTGGTTCGGGTCATCGAGGGCCTTGCCGGAGGTCACCACGGTGTGGGTGCCGTCGAGCACCGGGACGACGGACCAGGTGAGGGAGCGGGTGCCGGTGGCGGTGCCCGAGGTGGCGGTCACGGTGGCGGTGGAGGTGCCGGTGGTGGTGGGCGTGCCGGAGATCAGGCCGGTGGAGGTGATCGACAGGCCGCCGGGCAGGCCGGTTGCGGAGAAGGTGAGCGGCTTTCCGAGCGAGTCGGTGGCGGTGAGTTGGAGCGAGACGGCCGTGTTGACCTTGGTGGACTGGCTGCCGGGGTCGGTGACGGACACAAGTTCCGGCGCGGATCCGGTGGCCGTGAGGGTCAGGGTCTGTTCGGCGGCGTTCCGCGTCCCGCCGACGGTGTTGCCGGTGGAGTTGCTCCAGGTGCGGGTCGGCGTGGTCTCGGCGAGCCGTGAGGTGTCGGAGGACAGGCCGATGACGAGGCCGCTGTAGCGGTTGACCAGGCGGTGGGTCCCGGTGGGGGCGTTGGTGGTGGACTTGCCCGGGATCACCCACCACTGCTGGCCGACGGTGGGACCGCCGGCCGGGGCGGCGGTGACGGTGGGCTTGGCGCCCCAGGCGCGGCCCGCGGTGGCGGTGGAGTCGACGCCGAGGAGGTGGCCGGTGCCGGCGTTGGCGATCCGGTAGGAGCCGTCGCCGTTGCCGGTGAAGGTCCACGATTCGCGGCCGGAGCCGGTTGCGGCGGGCAGCGAGGTGGTGGCCGGGCTTCCCGCTTCCTGGGCCAGGACGCGTCCGTTGCCGCCGGCGATGCGGTAGCTCCTGCTCACGTTAACCGGCGGTGCGGCGGGGGTGGCGTGGTCGATGGTGACGTTGACGTATTCGGCGCTGGACTTGTTCGAGCATCCGTGGGAGCAGTAGGTGCGGAAGTCCTTGCCGACGATGCCGGAGCCGGTCTTGCTGACGCCGTCCAGGAACCAGCGGTACCAGGAGGCGGTGCGGTACTCGTCGGTGTCACCGATCGGGTACCACTTCTGGGTGGTGAGGTCGTCGGTGGCGTAGTACTGCTGCGGGGCGTCCCCGGACTGGTCGACGGCCTGGGGCTCGCCGATGTACAGGCCCAGGTGGGCGTTGTAGGTGATGTCCATGACGAACAGCGGGGAGGTGGCGGGCATCTTCCCGGCCGCGACCTGCTGGTCGGTGGTGCCGGTGTTGGCGGGGTCGTACTCGGCGGAGGCCGGGGTATAGCCGGTGGTGCTGGTGGCTCCGACGGGCACCATGTTGCTCTCCTTGCCGCCCCTGCCGGGTTGCGACCAGGCGCCGTCGTACCACTTCTGCCAGGAGTCCGGCGCCATCTTCGAGGCGATCGGGGCGCGGGCGACGTGCTCGTGGAAGGCCTTCCAGCCGCCGGACTTGTCGATGATCCGCGAGCCGTAGAAGACGTAGAAGTACCCGGAGGCGGTGTCGACGAACAGGCGCGGGTCGCCGGCGCCGTAGTGGTACGTCTGGTGGGGGAAGGCCGCGGTGTCGGCCCGCGCCGTGCTGTACGGGGAGGTGATGACGTGGTCCTCGATGGTCCACGTCCTGCCCTGGTCGGTGGAGACGGCGTAGTCGATCGCGTCGTAGTGCGAGTAGTCGCCGAAGGGCTTGGGCGTGAACTCGTTGTGCACCAGGCCGTACCAGTCACCGGTGTCCGGGTCGACCCACACTCCGACCAGGTCGCAGTAGTTCGGCTGTGAGTAGCTCGACCCGGCGGGCGCGGGGGTCGCCTCCAGCCCGGTGGGGCTGTTGTTGCACCGCCAGGTGGTGTCGTTGTTGCGGTCCTTGGAGTTGGCGGGGTTCACGGCGTTGCTGAGGGTGCTGTTGAGCGTCGCGGTGTCGAAGTTCGTGCCGGAGTGGAAGTCCCAGTGGCGGCGCTCGGTCGCGCCGTAGAGGGCGGCGGCCTGCTGGAAGTAGAAGGTGCCGTCCTTGTCGATGTAGGGGAAGGCGGGGGTGTCGGACGGGGTGGTCCAGACCCCCTTCGCGCCGGCGGTGATGGTGTAGCCGGAGGTGGGCGGGGTGGCCGAGGCGGCTCCCTCGGTGAGGGCGCTGCCGCCGAGCCCGAGGGTGGCGGCGAGGACGGCGGCGCCGATCCTCCTGTGACGGGGTGTCATGGTGACCTCTTTCTTCGGACGGGCCGTGTCGGCGGCCCTCTCCTGGCGGGATCGTGTGCCGGGGAGGGAGCGGCCGGCGGTTCCGCGCCCGGTACGCGGCAGGACGGAGCCGACCCGTGTTCGTGGGGGTTGCATGGGTGGGACCTTCCGGGCAGGGCACCGGTCCCGTGCGGGCAAGGCAAGGCGGGGCACGACGCGGCCGGTGCCGGGTGGGGGTGTGCGGCTCGGCGGGAGCGTGGGGCGGTGACGGTCGCGGTGGTGGTCGCGGTGGCGGTGGCGGTTCGACCGGTCAGTCGAACGTCTCGATGTACTCCTCGCACGGCCCGAGTTCGGGCGCGTCCGTGAGTTCGACGTGCGGGCCGAAGTGGTCGAGTTCCAGGATCGTCAGGAGGTTGTCGCCCGCGTGCAGCAGCGGCCCGGGTACGTACAGGGTCGTCTGCGGGCCCACCTCCCAGTAGCGCCCGAGGAGTTCGTCGTTGACCCAGACGAAGCCCTTGCCGAAGCCGGGCAGGCGCAGGAAGGTGTCGGCGGGCTCCTCGACGTGCAGGCGCGCGGTGGCGATGCCGCTGCCGCCGGTCGGCGCGGACGCTTCGGCGGCGCGGTGGAGGTCCTCGGTGGTCCAGCGGTCGAGGGGCAGGGCGGACATGGACCAGCCGTGGACGAGCCGCCGCTCCACGCGCACTCCGCCGAGGATGCCCTTGCCCTGGCCGAGCAGCGGACCGTAGTTGATGCGTCCCTGGTTCTCGACGAGCAGGTCGAGCCGGATCGCCGCACCCCGGCCGGTGACGGTGAAGGAGCCGGTGGGGCGGTCGAGGACGGTGACGGGGGCGCCGTCGACGAACACCTGGGCGCGGTCGTGGAGACCGGTGACCGTCACCTCGTGGGAGCCGGGCGGGACGACCGGGTGTGCGGTGTAGAGCAGGAGGCCGGAGGCCAGACCGAGTTCCTCGAAGCTCAGCGGGCCGGGGGCGTGCCGGGGGGTGGCCGTCGAGCGCAGCGCGTCCAGCAGGCCGGACCTGGGCCGGACGGGGAGGGTGGCCGGCTTGAGGAGTGGCGGGTCCTCGGGCAGGGGCGGGAGGGGGCGGGTGGTGTACGGGGCGAGCGTGGCGCGCAGTGCGTGGAACTTGGGGGTGAGCGCGCCGTGTTCGGCGACGGGGGCGTCGGAGTCGTAGCTGGTGATCGTCGGCTGGAGCTTCGTTCCGTCGTGGTTGGCGCCGGCCCACAGGCCGAAGTTGGTGCCGCCGTGCGCCATGTAGAGGCTGAGCGAGCCTCCGTGGTCGAGGATGCCCTGGACGTCCTTCGCGGCGCTCCCGGGGGAGCGTACGTGGTGCCGCTCGCCCCAGTGGTCGAACCAGCCGTTCCAGAACTCGGCGCACAGGAAGGGCTCGCCGGCGCGGCGGGAGCGCAGCAGGGCGGCGGCCTGGTCGGGTCGGGAGCCGAAGGTGGCGCCGGCCAGTCGGTCCGGGAGGCTGCCGCCGTCGAGCATCAGCTCGGTGGGGCCGTCCGCGGTGAACAGCAACTCGCCGATGCCGCGGTCGAGGAGGGCGTCGCACAGCCATCGCAGGTAGGTGTGGTCGTCGCCGTAGCTGCCGTACTCGTTCTCGATCTGTACGGCGACGACGGGGCCGCCGTGGGCCCACTGCCGGGCGGCGACGAGCGGGATCAGCGTGTCGAACCAGCGGGCCGTCTCGTCGAGGAAGTCGGGGTGGCTGGTGCGGACGCGCATGCCGGGGCGGCCGGTCAGCCAGGCGGGCAGGCCGCCGTTGTCCCATTCGGCGCAGATGTAGGGGCCGGGGCGGACGATGACGTCGAGGCCGCTCTCCTGGGCGAGTTGCAGGAAGCGCGGCAGGTCGCGCCGGCCGTCGAAGCCGATCTCGCCGCGGCGGGGTTCGTGGAAGTTCCACGGTACGTAGGTGTCGACGGTGTTGAGCCCGAGGGCGGCGATGCGTCGGAGGCGGTCCTGCCACTGTTCGGGGTGGACGCGGAAGTAGTGCAGGGAGCCTGCCAGGATCCGGTGGTTGCGGCCGTGGCGCAGGAGTTGCCCGTCGGCCCAGGTCAGTGCGGGGCGTTCGGGAGGGGTACGAAGAGCTGTGTCGGTGGGCGCGGTGGTCGCACCTCGGTGGCGGGTCATTTGACGGCTCCGGCGGTCATGCCCGCGCGCCAGTAGCGCTGGAGGGCGAGGAAGGCGATCAGAAGTGGGGCCACGGACACCAGGGATCCGATGACGACCAGCGGCGGGGGCACCGCGACGTGGCTGGCGTTCCAGCCGACGAGCCCGACCGTGACCGGCTGGAGCCGGTCGTCGCCCAGCACCATGGCGGGGAGCAGGTAGTTGTTCCAGATCTCGACGAACTGGAAGAGGAAGATGGTGACCAGGGCGGGGAGCATCATGCGGGCCGCGATCGTGCGGAAGATGCGGAACTCCCCCGCGCCGTCGAGGCGGCCGGCTTCGAGGACCTCGTCGGGCACGCTCTGCTCGGCGAAGACCCGCGCGAGGTAGACGCCGAAGGGGCTGACGACGCTCGGCAGCAGGACCGCGAGCGGGTTGTCGATCAGCTGGACGCCCGAGAACATCAGGTACAGCGGCAGGGTGAACAGCACCTTGGGCACGAGTACGGCGGCCAGGACGAGGGTGAACAGCGCCCGGCGGCCGGGGAAGTCGTACTTGGCCAGGGCGTAGCCGGTGAGGGCGGACAGGACGGTGCCGATGAGCGCCCCGACGCCGCAGTACAGGATGCTGTTGAGCATCCAGCGCCAGAAGATGCCGTCGTCCTGGCTGCTGAGGCGGGCGATGTTGCCGAACAGGTCGAAGCCGTCGAACCACAGGCCGTTGCCGCTGAACTGCTCGCCGAAGGGCTTGGTCGCGGCGACCAGCAGCCACCACAGGGGGACGAGGAAGTAGAACGCGGACAGGCCCAGCAGGGCGAGTACGGTGACGCGGCTCGTCGCGCCGGTCCTGCGGGGCGCTCCGGTCCGGGTGGGCGGGGTCGCGGGGGCGGGGGCAGACGCGGGGGCGGGCGCGGGGTGCACCGCGGTCATGTGCGGTCTCCTCGGCGGGTCAGGGTGAAGAAGGCGAGGGAGACGGCGCCCACGGCGGCGGCGAGAAGGACGGACTGAGCGGCGGCGTAGGGGTAGTTGCCGGCGGCGACGGCGTTCTGGGCGGACATCAGGGGGGTGAAGGCGGAGGAGATGGAGCCGGCGGAGACGGGTTGGAGGACGGCCGGCTCGTTGTACAGCTGGGCCGACCCGATGATGGAGAAGACGGTGGTGAGGACGAGGGCGCCGCGGACGGCGGGGATCTTGATGCTCCAGGCGATCCGCAGGGCGGAGGCTCCGTCCATGCGGGCGGCTTCCAGGACTTCGGCGGGGATGGACTGCAGGGCCGCGTAGATGATGATCATGTTGTAGCCGGCCCAGCTCCAGGTGACGATGTTGGCCACGGACCACAGCACCACGTCGTCGTCGAAGAACGGGACGGTGACGGCGAGCGGTTCGAGCAGCCGGTTGAGCGGGCTGGAGGTCGAGGAGTACATGAAGGACCACACCAGCGCGGCGCTGACGCCGGGGATCGCGTAGGGGACGAAGCTGGTGAGCCGGAAGAAGCCGCGGCCGCGGGCCGAGTCGGAGTCGATGAGGAGGGCCAGGGCGAGTGCGAGGGCCAGCATGACGGGCACCTGGACGACGCCGAAGAGGGCGACGCGGCCGAGGGAGGCGGTGAAGGCGGAGTCCTGCAGCGCGCGGGTGTAGTTGTCGAGCGGGGCGAAGACCTCGGTCGGGGCGGTCAGCCCCAGGCCGGAGCGGCGGACGGTGAAGAGGCTGCTGCGGGCCGCGTAGAGGATGGGCGCGATGTACACGGCCGCGAACAGCACGGCGAAGGGGGCGCAGAAGAGCAGCGGGCCCAGGCGTCGCGGGCGGCGGGAGGCGGGTGTTCGGCGGGAGGCGGGGGGAGTTCGGCGGGGCGGGGCGGGTGTTCGGCCGGGTGCGGCGGCGGCTGCCCGGCGTCGGCCGGGGGCCGGGTGCGCGGCGGGGGCACGGGTCACGGGTGGATTCCTCACGGTGGCCGTCGTCGGGGCGGCGGCGTCGTCGGTACGGCGAGGCGGATGCCTGGGCGGCGGTCGGGTCCGGGGGCTGCCGGGGTCCGGGGGCGAGGGCGCCGGGCGGGGTCCGCGGGCTCCCCGCCCGGTGCTGCGTCGGACCGGATCCGGTGCTGCGTCGGACGGATCCCGGTCCTGCCCTACGGGGCGACCGCCAGGCCCTGCTTGAGCATCTCGGTCCGGACGGCGTCCTGCGCGTGGCTCAGGGCCTGGGCGATCGTTCCCTTGCCCGTCCATGCCTTGCCGAGGCCGTCGTTGAGGTCCGCGGTGGTGGCGGTCATCAGCGGGCCCCAGGTCCAGCCGGGGTCGACGTTGGGGGTGGCGGCGGCGAAGACGTCGTAGATCTGCTGGCCGCCGAAGTAGGGGTCGGCCTTCAGTTGCGGCAGTTGGAGGAGGGCGTTCGCGGCCGGGTAGAGCGATGCCTTGTCGATCAGCGTGCTGAAGGCGTCCTTGTCGGTGCCCAGCCAGTGGGCGAACGTCCAGGCGGCCGCGGTGTTCTTGCAGCCCTTGAGGACGGCGGTGGCCGATCCCCCGGCGTTGCCCGCCTTGTTGTCGCCCTTGTCCCACTGCGGCATGGGGGCGACGGCCCACTGGCCGGCTCCCGCCTTGGCGCCGCCCTTGATGATGCCGGCCTGCCACACCGCGCCGACGACCGTGGCGATGTTCCCCTCGCCCAGGCCCGTGTACCAGGCCTGGTCGTACATGGGGGCGCTGCTGATCAGACCGGCGTCGGTGAGGCCCTGCCAGTAGTCGGCGACCTTCCTGTTCTCGGCGGAGTCCATGGTGAGCTTCCAGGAGTCCTTCTCGACGCGGAACCAGTGGGCGCCCGCCTGCCAGGCGAGGCCGGCGTAGTCGTAGTCCAGGTAGGGCGAGGAGAGGAACCGCTTGGGGTCGGAGGCGTGGATCCGCTCCCCCGCTGCGCGGTATTCCGCCCAGGTGGTGGGGGGTTGCAGGCCGAGGGAGTCGAAGAGGCTCTTGTTGTAGAAGAGAGCCATCGGGCCGGTGTCCACCGGTGCGCCGTGGACGGCGCCGGCGAGGGTCACGGCGTTCCAGGCGGCGGGCTGGTACTCCTTCGCGGCGGAGGCGGCGTGCGCGGACACGTCCGCCAGGGCGCCCTGGGCGGCGAAGCTGGGCATCGTCTCGTACCCGACCTGGGCCAGACAGGGGGCGTTGCCGGCCTTCACCGCGTTGAGCACCTTCTGGTAGCCGCCCTTCGCTCCGGGCTGCACCGTCTGGTAGGTGACCTCGATGTCGGGGTGGCCGGCGTTGAACGCCCGGACGGCGTCCTCGTAGCCCGGGGCCCAGCCCCAGAATGTTATCGATGCCTTACCGCTCGGGCCGGTGTCGGATCCAGGTTCCGATACGGAGCAGCCGGTCGCCGCCAGGGCGAGGGCGCACGCTCCCACCACTCTCGCTCGGCGGATGAAACTACGCTTCACAGCTCCTCCTGAGTGCCGTGGCAGGCGCGGGGGCGTCCTGCACGGGGGGCCGCATGTCCGGCGCGGCACCCGGTGGGGGTATCGCGGCCGGCGCGTGTCGATGGGCGAAACTATGGCAGAGAATGTTATCGATGCCAATGGTTGCGACGAACTGGCCGCCTACTCGGGGAACCTGCACGTGAGTGGCCGTGTGGGCGATATCATTGGGTGGTCGAACGGTTCGAACGGAAGAAGGGGGCCTCAGGTGAACCTCAGTGGCACCAACAGCGGAGCGCGACCACCGGGCATGGCGGACGTCGCACGGGTGGCCGGGGTGTCCGCGCAGACCGTCTCGCGCGCCCTCGCCGGACACCCCAACGTGCAGGAGAAGACGCGTGCGAAGGTCCTGGCCGCCGTCGACCAACTCGGCTACCGGCGCAACAACGCCGCCCGGATGCTCTCCTCGGGCCGCAGCCGCACCATCGGCGTCATCACCCTCCAGACCAGCTTCTACTCCTGGGCCGCCGTCACCTCCGGCATCGAGAACGCAGCCCACGAGGCGGGCTACGCCGTCAACACCGCCACCACCACCTCGCTGGACACCTTCGCCATCGAGAACGCGTTCTCCCGCCTCGCCGACCAGGGAGTGGAGGGGATCATCCTCTCGGTCCCCCTGATCCACACCAGCAAGCGGATCGAGCAGTTCACCCGGGCCACCCCGACCGTCACCATCGACGGATCGCGCACCGACGCGACCGAGGTCCTGGCCATCGACCAGACCCGGGCCGCCGCCATCGCCACCCAGCACCTGCTGGACCTCGGACACGAGACGGTCTGGCACATCGCCGGCCCCGCCGAGTGGCTCGAATCGGCCCACCGCCGCGACGGCTGGCAGTCCGCACTCCGAGCGGCGGGACGCTCCGTACCGCCGCCGCTGGAAGGCGACTGGTCACCCGCCTCCGGCTACCGCAACGGGCTCGTGCTCGCCCGGATCCCCGACGTCACCGCGGTGTTCGTGGCGAGCGACGAAATGGCCTTCGGGGTCATCAGGGCCCTCCACGAGGCAGGACGGCGCGTACCGCACGACATCTCCGTCGTCGGATTCGACGACATCGAACTCGCCGAGTACTGCTCGCCCTCGCTCACCACCATCGCCCAGCCGTTCCAGCAGATGGGAGCCCTCGCGGTGACCCACCTGCTGCGCCAGATCGAGGCACCCGGCGCCCTCCCCGAACCGCGCACGGTCGAACCGCGCCTCATCGTGCGCGCCAGCACGGCCCCGGCCCCCGGCCGCTGACACCGCCGCCGCGCACCCGACCCGGCCCCGGCCGCTACGGATCGGTGATGCGGACGAACTCGGGCCAGTACCGCGGCCCATCGGTCCGTATCCGCTCCAGAACCGGCGCGATGGCCTCCATGGCGGGCTGGAGCCCACCGACGACCTCCTCCAGGACGCCGTCGGTCTCGCCCGGCCCGCTCTCGTGGTCGGGGTCCATGGCCTGCGCACAGCGACGGCCGGCCCGGCGGGTCTGCTCCAACGCCGCCCACCACCGACCGTCCAGACCCGAGTCGGGGATGTGGAGATGGCCCAGGGCGGTCTCGGCGGCGCGGTGGAGCGACGTGCAGACCGCGGCGAACCGGCGCCCGTCGAACCGCACCGGCTCGCCCGGGCGCTCCGCCGCCGCCCGCTGGAGCTCCCGGACCTCGGCACCGAAGGCCTGGTACCCCTCGACGAGCGCCAGGATGTCCTGCTTCCCGCCCACCCGGTACCACATCAGCAACTGGAAGACCCGGACCTTCTCGGACCGGGCGTCGGCCGGACGCTGGGCCGCGGGGACGAGACCGCCCCCCGAACCCGACGGCAGCGACTGCACCGCGGCGGGCCCGAGCGCCAACGCCCCGACGAGCGTACCGACGAGCACGGCCCGCCGGGCACCGGACCGCGCCGCCCTCCCGGCCGGCGCGAAACCGCCGCCCCGCCGACCGAGTGCGAGCGGCAACCGCACCAGCGCCGCAGCCATCGCCGCACCGAACAGCGCCGGCAGCACCGGCCCGGCCAGCACCTGCACCACCGGCCAGCTGCCCTCCGGCAACCACCTGCAACTGTCGCCCATGGTCCGCAACGGCCCGAGGCACCCGTCCACCGACATCAGCACGAACACCGCCGCCAGCCCGCACGCCTGCGCGACCCCCGCCGCCACCAACGCCCCGACCAGCCAGAGCCGCCGGAACACGAGCGCCGTCACCACCGCCGTGGCCACGACCCCGGCCCAGATCGCCACCGTCAGCCACGACACGTACCGCAGCGCGAACCCGCCCCCGCGCCCGTCCAGAGCAGGCCGGCCCGCGAAGACCGCCGCCTTGACCACCAGCACCCCGACCACGCACACGGCGCCGCCCAGCAGCCCGCAGCGCAGCGCCCGCCCGAGCCCCCGGTGATCGCCGACCAGCCACAGGACGTACGGCAGCCCCCACAGCGCCCCCGCCGCCGCCACGAAGGACGCGGTGTTCCCGTCCACACCGAGCCGCGGCATCACCGCGGCGATCCACTCCAGCTCTCCCCGGTGCCGCTCCCACCCGCCGGGGAACCCCTCGACGATGAACTGCCGCATCACCTCCCGGCCCATGAAGTCCCCGGCGGCGTACAGATGACCGCCACCCGACCACCAGGCCAGCCCGGCCGCAGCGACCAGCACCGCCCCCGCCAGCGCGACCGCCGTGGCCACCCGCCCGCGGCCCAACCCCAGACGGGCGCACTGCACCAGCCACGGAACGTACGCCAATGCACCGAGCGGCAGCACGAGCAGGACGAACGGCTGCTCCGGAACCCACCGGCCGCCACCGACGGTGAGGTCCACGACCAGCTCGCCGACCACCAGGCCCGCACCGAGCCACAGTCCCGCCCGCAGCCCCTCCGCAGCGGCCGCTCCCCGGTGCGCCGCGTACACCGCCGACCGCCACGCAGCCACCCCGAGAACCAGCCCCGTCGGCAGCGCGGCCGGCCACACCCCGCCCGCCCCGCCGGCGAACCGCGGCAGCAACAGGACGATGGCGATCCCGGCCGCCCCCACCAGGAACGTCTGCAACGGAGCCAGGGTGAACAGCGCCGCCGGATCGTCCAGCGCCCGACGCCGCTGCGCCCACGTCGGGTGCGAACGCCAGAGCCGGCCGAGCCGCGCTGCCGGGCCCACCGGGTCGCGGACCTCCCACACCCGCCGGTCGGCGCCGAGGGCGACGGCGTCCGCGTCCGCGTACAACTCCCGGTGGCGCAGCGTGTCGGCGCGGGCCAGCACCACCAGGAGCGCCATTCCCAGCGCGGTGGCCGTCTGCTTCACCAGGGACGGCCGAGCAGCCGGCCAGAACACCCGGTCGGCGCCCACGAAGAGCCCGAACTCCGCGCCCACCAGAGACCCGCCGACCACCACCACGAACGGCAGCGCCACCAGCAGGCCGAACACCCGCCACAACGCGGTCACCGCGTACCCCAGGTCCACATCCCGGTTGCGGATGTGCGCGAACTCGTGGAGAACCACCGCCCGGAACCCGGCCGGGTCGCTCCGCCGGGTCACCAGCAGGCCCGCGTACAGGCACAGGGTGCGCCGCCGCGCGTGGCCGAAGACCACCGCTCCCGAGCCGAGCCGACCCGGATCCACCACGAACTCCGGTGCCACCGGCAGCCCCGCCACCTGCGCCAGGCGCAGCAGCTCCGCCCGTAGCTCCTCGTCCACGGGCACCAACCGGCGCGAGCGCCGACGCCAGCGGGGCAGCAGCAGGTACAGCGCTGCGGCCGCGACCAGCACCAGCGCCGTCGCGGCGGGCACCGGCCAGCGCGGGTCGTCCGGAGCGGCGGCCAGACAGGCGCGCAGTGCCGGGTTCGTCGCCGGGCCGCCCGGCTGCGACAGGAAGTCCCCGTCCGGGTCGAACCCGGAGGCCAGGTTGCAGGCGTACTCCACCGCTCTGCCCTTGCGGACCAGCTCCAGCAGGGTCGTCAGCATGTGGTGGCCGGCGGCGACCATGGACACCAGCAGCAGGCCGAACCGCAGCGTGGTTCCGGACGGAAGTACCCGCAGATCGAGGACCCGCGGGGGGACGGGCGGCAGCGGCGGCTGTCGCGGGAGCGGTGGTACCGGCGGGAGCGGCGGTACCGGCGGGAGCGGTGGCACCGGCGGCGTGGCGGGGGTGCTCACGCCGGGGGATCCGAGGGGCGCGGGGCGACGGTTCCGGAGCCGGGCTCCGCCGCAGCGGCGGTCGGGAGCGCGGGAGGTACGGGGGGTACGGGCGGTCGCGCGGGTACGGGCGGTCGCGCGGGTGCGGGCGGGTGAGCGGTCGGCGCCTCGGCCGGGCCGTTGTCCATGGCCAGCCGGGCCACCACGCAGTCCGCGAGCGCGTCGGCGGCCGCCCCGTCGAACCCGGCCTCACGGGCACCGGTCCGCACCCGCGCGTGGACAGCCGCCAACTGCCGCTCGTCCAGCGGCGGTACGGGCGGCTCCGCCGCGGGCCGTGCACGCCGGCGGCGCCACAGCCGCCCCAGACCGCCGCCCGCGCGTACCACCCCCGCACCGATCGCGGCCCGGCACGCCTCGTCCACCGCCATCCACACCACCGGCGTGGCCAGGGCGACCGCCTCCGCCAGTCCGAACCCCAGCGGCTCACCCCGCTGCCGGCGCCCGAACAGCGCCACCACCTCGTCGGAGGACAACCCGTCCAACCCCCGGAGCAGGGGGAGTTCCTCCGGCGCCAGCCGCGTCACCACATCCACGACAACGTCCCGAACCGATCCGGCCACCTGCTGCCCCCGAGCACGGAGTGATCGTCAACTACGTTCGCACGTACGCAACTTACCCCCGACCCCCGCTGGTCATCCACAGATCGGTCCGTATCGAAGCGAGCCGCCGTCGAAGGTGCGTGGTCAGTAGCTCCAGTTGTAGAGGCCGACACCCGTGCGCACCGGTCATGACCGACGGGCAAGCTCCGAAGCTGCGGGGCTGACGCCGCACAGACACGGAAGGACGACCACCTGCCCGCCGTGGGTCAACCGATGCGGCGGCGCGCCTGCAGGCGGAAGGCCGTTCGGCCGGGGACCGCACGGTCTCCGGCTGTGACCAGGACGGCGACGACCGTGCCGACCACCGGCGCAACGAGGTCATGGCCGAAGGCCTCGTTCTCCACGACGGCCAGCACGGCCCCGTCCGCGACGGCGCAGCCCGGCTCGACGAGCACCTCGATCACCCGCATGCCCGCGTGCTCCGCCTCCAACGTCACGTTCACCTGCGGGAGTTCGCGCCAGACCGGGGGTGCCGACGGGCCGCCCAGCCTGCACTCGATCCGTTCCAGTGTGCGGGCGGCCCATCGTGCGGTCCACTCGTCGGACGAGGAGAGCCTCGCCAGGAGCGGGCCGACGGCCCGGGCGTCGCCGATCAGAGCCAGCGTCTCGTACGCCGCCACCCGCAACCGCTCGTCGTCCAGCAGGGCCACCACGGCCTCGGTGTGGTCGCCGCAGCCCAGGCGGGCGAGGGCGTGCAGCGCCTCCCATCGGACGATGGCGCGCGGGCTGCGCAGTCCCCGCTCGGCGACGGCCACCCCGCGCGGGTCGGCGACGCCCTGCAACAACCACAGAACGGCCGACTCCAGCCGCCGGTCACGGGCGATCTCCTCGAACAGGGCGTCCGGGAATGCGGCGGCGAGCCGGCCCCTGAGATCGGACAGCCGCTCGGCCGACTCCCGGGTCCGGGGGACGCCGACCAGCCGGGCTCGGGTCGGCCCTTCCTCGCCCAGGAGGGTGGCGAGCAGCCGGCGAAGGCTCTGCGGCCCCGAGGCCGCCAGCGGTTCGTAGGCCGTGTCGTCCCCGCACATCCAGCGGGCGGCAAGGGCATCGATCTCGGCCTCGGTCAGTTCCACGGGACACCACCGGATCGGGAGGACGGGCATGGCTCGACGGAGCATATCCAGGTGCCGTCGGTCCCGACCCCCCGTGGCGGCATGCCGCTCGGACGTAAACGGGTGGCGGCCGGCACCGGGCTCTGCGTAGCTTCGGACGAGCCGCCTCGGGAGGGAACGGGTCGTGAAGCACAGGCGCAGTCGGGCCGCCGGGCCGGTTCGGGTTCTGGTGGCCGGGGATGTCCACGGTGAGTTCGAGCTGCTCGCCGAACGGGTGGCGGCCGTCCGTCGGGCACGTGGACCGGTGGATGCGATCCTCGCCGTCGGCGACGTCGAGGCGAATCGCGACGAGGCGGACGCGGCCGGGGTGCACGGGCCCGCGAAGTACCGCAAGGTCGGCGACTTCCCGCTGGTCCAGGAAGGGCTGCTCGATCTGGGGGCTCCGCTGTACTTCATCGGCGGCAACCACGAACCCTGGCCCGCGCTGGACGATGCGGGCCCGGGCCGGTGGAGCGACGGCGTGCACTTCCTCGGCCGCGCCGGCGTCGCCGAGGTGGCGGGCCTGCGCGTGGCGTTCCTGTCCGGCATCCACTCGCCCCGCATCACCGGCGTTCCCGGAGCGCGCCGCGAATCGGTCAGGGAGCGCACCTACTACACCGGGGAGGAGGTCGCGCAGGTGGCCCGGGCCGCACGCCGTGCGGGCCAGGTCGACATCCTCCTGACGCACGACTGGCCCGCCGGGGTGTCCGGCCCGCACCGGGGGTCTCCGGTCGGTCGTCCCGAGCTGCGGGCCTTGGCCGAGCGCCTCCGCCCGCGGTGGCACTTCTGCGGCCACATGCACCACCGGCACCGCGCGGTCATCGGGCCGACCCAGGTCGTCTGCCTCGACCACATCCGCTCCGGAGCACCCGCCTTCGCCGCTGTCGAGCGGGATCCCGACGGACGGCTCGTGCTGGTCGAGGACATCGCCGGCGACGAGGGAGTGCCATCGGTCCGGCCCTCGGCGTGACGTCTCCGTCCGGGTGACCGGACCCGTGCTGCACAGGTGCGGGCATGGGCGGGGGCATGGATGAGGGCGGTGGCACCGGGGCCCCGCGAGCAGGCGCCGTCTGCAGCTCAGAATCCGGGCCTCAAGGAGGACCGATCACCCGGCCGCCGGCGTCGCAGCCGTCACCTTCTCCGAGGAACGACGCCTGGACCGGCGGCCACGACCTCCGTCAGGGGATGCTCGTCGACATCGACCGCGACCGTCGCTGAGGAACAGGCCGCCAGCTGATCGAAGCCGAGGAGTGAGCGGTCGATCCCCCTTGACCTCAACCGCACTTCAAGTCACACCATGGTCCGCATGAACACCGAATCCACGGCCCGCGCGGCCGACCTCGAAGCGATCCACCAGGTCGTGGCCACCGTCGAGCACTCCCAGCAGCACAAGGACGCCGATGAGTTCCTCGCACTCTTCCACCCCGACGCGATCTGGACGACGGGCGGCGGCAAGGTCCTCCTCGGCCTCGACGCGATCTCCGAGTTCACCCGCAAGGTCCTCCCCGCGGACGACTGGGACGGCAAGGTCACCTACGAGGTGATCCACGTCTTCTTCCTCCGCCCCGACGTCGCGGCGGTCAAGGTCCGCCAGCTCTACCTGAGCCCGGGCGCCGAGAGCGAGGGCGCCCCGCTGTACGTGATGACCAAGCAGGACGACGGCCGCTGGCTGCTGACCGCCTGCCAGAACACCGGGGTCGCCGCCGACTGACCGATTCCGGCCGGATCGACCGACAACCCCGTCCCCAGATCACCGGACCGAGGCCGCGTCCGCCGTCCGCTCCGCCGTGCGCGCGGCCGTCGCCGACGTCTGGCCGGAGGTCCCCGAGCCGGCCGACGGCTTCCGCCCTCACGTCTCCGTCGCCTACAGCAACGCCGCCGGCCCCGCCGGCCCTGCCACCGAGGCGCTGGCGAGCGTCACCTTCTACCCCGCCACCGCACGGATCACCTCCGCGGAGCTGATCGTGCTCGGCCGCGACCGGCAGATGTACGAGTGGGAGACCTTCGCCGTCGTACCCCTCGGGTCGCCCGGGTCGTGCACCGCCCGCGGCTCGCGCCAGGGCGCCACGTCCGCTTGCTGACCGTCCCGACCAGCAGCACCGCCCCGGCCTGCGACACCACCGAACGGCCACCACTTCGGACGCGAACAAGCGGGTGGCGCACGTTATGCTTCCTCATCCGGGAGGTGCCTCCGACAGGAGTCGGAAGATGGGCCTCAATCCTCATTGGTGCTGGTCGTGGGCACTTGGGTTTGCAGCTGACCGCCTGTCGGGCACCACACTTCATGACGTGACGATGGGGTGAATGCGATGCCTCTTGAGGGCGAGTACGCGCCGAATCCGGTGCAGTGGGTGCGCGAGCAGGTCGAGCTGTACGAGAGTTCGGGCGGCACGCGGGGATTGACGCTCTGGGACACGGGCCTGCCCGTCGTCATCCTCACGACACTCGGCGCCAAGAGCGGCAAGATCCGCAAGAGCCCGTTGATGCGAGTGGAGCACGAGGGGCGGTACGCGGCCGTGGCCTCGAACGGCGGCTTCCCCCGTCACCCGCTCTGGTACTTCAACGTCAAGTCCCACCCGTACGTGGAGCTCCAGGACGGACCCGTACGCGTGGACATGACGGCCCGTGAGATCGTCGGGACCGAGAAGTCCGAGTGGTGGGAGCGCGCGGTCGCCGCGTATCCGCCGTACGCCGACTATCAGCGAAGGACCGCCCGTGTGATCCCCGTCTTCGTGCTGGAGTCCGCGCGCGGGTAGGCCCCGCCGCGCCGCTGCCCGGCTGCCCCCGAGGACGAGGGCAGGCGGGCACTCCGGGGCTACCCGGACCCTATCCGCCGGCCCAGGACCGGGGCCTGCCGGGGATCAGTGCGCGTGGTCGACCGGGAACAACCTGCTCAGCCCCGGGAGCCGATCGACTGCCTCCGCCTCGTCGCGGACGTCCCAGCGGGTGCCGGCGGGCTCCGCACTCGGATCCGTGCGGCGGCCGCCCACAGCTCCCAGCCGTAGCCGTCATCGATCGGGTTCGACACGACGAAGGCGCCGACCGGCCGGGTCGAACGCCCCACCCCGCCCCGCCACGGTGCGGGCGTGGGTGCGCGTGTGATCGCCATGGCGCTCGCTGCTCCCGGAGGGATCGTGATCAGCCCAGTTGCGCGTACGTCCCCGCCGCTGTGAACGCCTCGTCGATGGGCTTGAGGAGCTCGGCCAGGCGGCGGGCGCCGGGAGCGCCGATCGGCTCCCAGAGCCCGGCGCAGTGTTCGTCGGTCTCGACCTCGATCCGCTCGCGAGCCGCGGCGCCTTCGTCGGTCGCGGTCCCGTCGGTCTCCAGCCAGCCGCGGGTGACGAGGCGTTCGGTGGCGGCGGCCCATTCCTCGTCGTCCCATTGGCGGGTGGCGCGCACGATCGGCGCCGGGAGCCGGCCGGTGGCGGTGTGGAGGACGTTGCAGTCGCACGGTCCGAGGCGGTTGTCGGCGAGGACGACGAGATGCGCGTCTCCGCGCCACTCGCGCAGCACGGTGACCTGCTGCCACAGCGCGGTCAGCGGGTCGGATGGCAGTGGGACGGATGCGTTGGCCGCGGCCAGTGGTTTGCCGGCGTAGTCGGCGGCGGTGACAACGGGGTCGATCAGCGATCGCGCCTCAGCGATCTGATGGTCCGTCAGGCTCACCCCGGCGCGTCGTAGCGCGTGCTCGGCGGCCGTGTAGCGGGCGGCCTGCCACCGCCCGGGCGGCGCGGCGTCCCATACGCCTGTCATCGATCGCACCGCCCGGGGGCTGAAGTTGTAGAAGGTCGCGAGAGTGACCTGCCACACGACCGCGCCCATGGGTGCCGATCGGAACGCGAAGTAGGCCGGAGCGCGGTCGGTCACGCCGAGATCGGCGGCCTGCCGGGCGGATTCCGGGACGAGGTAGATGAACCGGTGGGCCGCGTTGACGGCGAGGCTGATCTCGCGGACAGCGGTGATGTTCATGTGTACGGCTCTCAGCTCGGGGGTTCGGTGGTGGCGGCCCGCACCGCCCGGCCGAGGGCGTGGCCGGACATCGTGGCGCCCGGGTGCGCCGGCGCGGATTCGGCCGGGAGGCCGGTGCGTTCGGGGCCCGGCGCGAGCACCACGACGACGTGGCGGTGCGGGCCGTGGCCGGCGGGCGGTGCGGCGTTCGCCGCCCCGGGCAGGCGGGCGAACGGTCGTTGTCGCTCATCGGGTGTCCCCCTCCCCCTGGGGCAGGCTCAGATGATAGATCATAGCAGCGATAATCGATTATTCTGGGTCCAGTTAGACTGTGGCCGTGACGCAGACGACCGATGACCCTGCCCGGGCGGGCAAGCAGATGCTTTCCGAACGGGTTTACGACCGGCTTCGCAAGGACGTCCTGCACGGGGTGTTCGGTCCTGGGGATCCCCTCAAGCCGCAGGAGTTGGCGAAGCAGCAGGGCGTCAGCCTGGCCGTGATGCGGGAAGCCCTGGTGCGACTGGTCGGGGAGGGACTCGCCACCCGGCTGCCCAACCGCGGCTTCGCCGCACCGGCCCCCTCCGACCGCCGCTGGCAGCAGCTCACCGAAGCCCGCTTGACCATCGAACCTGACATGCTGCGCATGGCGATCGAGCGCGGCGACCTCGAATGGGAGACTCGGGTGCGCGCCGCGCACCACAGGCTGGCGCGAACCCCGGAATTCGACCCCGGACAGAACGAGTACTACAGCGACGCCTGGGCCGAGGCCCACCATGGCTTCCACCGCGCGCTGCTGGAGGGCTGCGGAAACTCCATCCTGCTGGAGACCTTCGACCGGCTGTGGACGGCGAGCGAGGTGGCCCGCCGCCTGGCCAGCCACCACACCCCGGACCGCTCGGCTCCCGACGAACACGGAGAACTGGAGCAGGCCGCCCTCGCCCGCGACCCGGACGCCGCCTCCGACGCGCTGGTCCGACACCTGAGCCGCACCGCAGCTGCCCTCTCTCCGGCCACGGGCACCTCGATCTGACCCGCACCGATTCGCCGTGGGGCACAGCCGACCTCAACCGCCCGATCCGCCCGGCCTCCGGGTATCCCGCCGTCCGCCGGGGTGTCCGCGTACCGATCCGCTTGCTCCGGTGCGCTCGGAGTTGTGGGACCCGTCGCCGTCGGTGTGCTCGGGCGCCCCACCGGGGCGGGGCCGGGCTGCCTTCACCAGCACCCGGCGGCCGTGGATCGGCTCCTCCGACCGACAAAGCCACCATCACCGATGGTAGTTGACGGGCCGACAGCCGAAACCAGCGCCGTATGCCTTCGCGGTCCCGTGGTCCGTGGTCAAGGTCATCAGGGTCACGGGTCTGTCCCGGTGGTCGGCGACGGCGGCGGCAGTGCGCGGCGCGGCAGGTCGAACGGACATACGGGCAGGTCGGCGGCGGGATGCGGCCCAGGGCGGCGTCGATGGCGCGGGTGGTTCGCAGCCGTACATGTCACAGGACTGTCCTGAGGCCCGATCGGGCGGAACGGTTCGTCCGGACGGGCGGTCCTGGTCTTCGGAAACCCGCTCGCACCGAGCACCAGGCACCGCTGCCCCACCCGGAGGAGAACACCATGCGCGTTCGCAAGCTCGCCGTCGCCACCCTGGCCGTCGCCGCCGCCCTCTCGCTCGCCGCCTGCGAGGACGGCGAGGCCGGCACCGCACAGGGCGCCCCGACCGCCGCCCCGACGGCTTCCACCGGCGCCTCCGCCGGCGGCGCACCGACCGCCGCGGCGCCGACCTCCGGGGCGCCGGCCTCCGCGGCACCGGCCTCCAGCGCCCCGGGGAAGGGCAGTACGCCGCCCACCACCGCCGCTCCGGCCGGCTCCACCGGGGCCGGGAAGACCCCCAAGTGCCGGACCGCGGACCTGACCATCACCGCCGCGGACCACACCATCACCGGCGACGCCGAGAACACCGTCGTGGTCGAGCTGAAGAACCACAGCGGCAAGGACTGCACGCTCTCCGGGTACGCGGGCGTCGACCTGAAGACCTCCGCGGGCACGCTGTCAGCGAAGCGCTCCGGCGAACCGGTCGTCACGGGTGTCGTGGCGAACGGCAAGTCGACGTACTTCGGCATCAGCTACCGCGCCAACACCTCGGGCGGCTCCGGCGTCCGGGCCACCGGCCTGGTGGTGACCCCGCCGGACGAGACCCAGTCGGTCACCCTGCCCTGGCCGGGCACCGGCTCGCTGCCCGTCACGGACGGCAGCGGATCCCCGGTGAAGATCGGCCCGATGGGAAGCGCCGGCCAGGGCGGCCAGTGACCACAGGCACCCCGCCACCCGCGGGCCCGGACCGCCCCGCCCCCGTACCCGCGCGGTGCGCGATGCGCGGGGCATCGCAGCCGGCTCGGTGACCGCACATACGTCAGCTCCGGCGTCCTTCTCAGACGGTGACCTCCTCGCCGACCGGAACGATCGTCAGGGGCACCGGGCTCAGCATCTGCGGGCTCAGGAACCGCGCCGCCGATTCCTGTCCGATCCGGCTGAGCATCACTTCGTGGATCTGGATCAGGCGTTGCGGCGCGATGTCGCGGACGTAGTCCACCGCACCGCCGAGACTGGTCCAGGGCCCGCTGGTAGGCAGCAGCAGCGTCTCGACCGCGGCGTCCGGGACGTGGTAGGCGTCGCCGGGGTGGTAGAGGCGGCCGTCGACGAGGTAGCCGACGTTCGTCACGCGGGGGATGTCGCGGTGGATCGCGGCGTGCAGGTCGCCGAAGACCGCGACGTCGAAGCCGGAGACGGTGACGAGGTCGCCGGCCCTGACCGCGCCGACCTGGCCCCGCCGGGCCGACCAGCGTTCCACCACCGTCGGCGGTCCGAACACCCGCAGCTCGGGCCGGGTTTCCAGGGCCCGGGCGATCAGGTCGTCGTCGAAGTGGTCGAAGTGTTCGTGGGTGATCAGGACGGCGGTGGCGGCAGCGACCGCGTCGGCTGCGTCGGGTGTGAACGTTCCGGGGTCGATGACGATCCGGGCGTCGTCCTTGGTCAGGGTGACGCAGGCGTGGGCGTGCTTGGTCAGTCGCACTGTCGGCGCCTCTCTCTCGCGTTGATATACAGGGATGCCTGTACAGTACAACCTGTATATCCGCTAGGCTGGCGCCATGGACAACTCGCCTGTTGAGGAACCCGCACCCGACCGGCTCGCCACCGACCTGCGGGCGTCGGTGGGCGCCCTGGTCCGCGCCACCCGCTCGGCCGACCGGCTCGCGCCCATCCCGTCCGCGGTGCTGGACCTGCTCGATCTTCGCGGGGCACTGACCACCGCCGAGCTGGCGGCGAGCCGCGGCGTGCGGCACCAGACGATGGCCGCGACCGTCAAGGAGCTCGCCGGAGCCGGCTACCTCGCCACGCGCGACGATCCGTCCGACGCGCGCAAGAAGGTCCTCACCCTCACCGCCGCGGGGAAGGACGCGATCGAGCAGGACCGCCGGCACCGTGTCGGCGTGCTCGCCCGGGCCCTCGCCGACACCCTCGACGACGGTGAGCGCCGCGAGTTGGCCCGCGCTCTGGCGCTCATCGACAGGATCACCGCGGCGGTCGCCGACGGCGACGCGGCCCCCCGCACCGACCGCGGACCCGTCACCGGGGCCTGGTGACGGTGCGACCGGGGCGTGCCGCCGGCCCGGTCCGGTTCCCCAGGAGGAGGGTCGTCGCGGTCGGCCCGGCCGCGCCGCCGGAACCGTGGTCAAAGCCGCTCACCTGCCGTGTGGCCGGCATGTGGCTGCTCAGCGCCGGGTGGCGGGGCGCGGCGCGTGCGGCAGCGGCGGGGTGAGGACGGGTTCGAGCAACCGGGCGAGCTCGTGGCGTTGCTGCGCTCCGAGCCGGTCGATGGCCGGCGCGAGGGCGTCCTGCGCTTCTTCCTGCAGGCGCCGGGTGAGGTCGCGTCCGGCGTCGGTGATCACGACGACGACGGCGCGCTTGTCCTCGGGGCTGGCGTGGCGGGCCAGCAGTCCGCGCCGTTCGGCGCGGTCGATGAGGCCGGAGAGGGTCGACTTGTCCAGGCCCAGGAAGGCCGCCAGGTCGCTCATGCGAGGGCGCCGGTCGCGCAGGATGCCGAGCACGCGCAGCTGGGTGAGGGACAGGTCGTGCTCGGCACCGATGCGGGTGAGCACGCCCATGACCTGGAAGGCACTGCGGACCAGGCTGTCGACCAGGGCCTCTGCGGAGTCGTCGGCAGAGTCGTCAGGAGCCATGGGCGCCACCCTACTTGACATTGTTTGGATTACCAACAACTCTGGTTTTGATTGGTAATGCAAACCAACAGCCCAGGGAGCCCCCATGCACGCAGCGGTCATCACGGCCCACGGCGCACCGCCCGCCTACGGCGAGCACCCCGAACCCGTCGCCCGGGGCGAGCACGAGATCGTCGTGGACGTCCTCGCGGCAGCCCTGCACCACCTGACCCGGGCCAAGGCCGGCGGCGCCCACTACTCCGCCGCCGGTGTCCTCCCGTTGGTCCCCGGCGTCGACGGCGTCGTCCGGGACTCCTCCGGCCGCCTGCGGTACGCGGTCCTGGACGACACGGCCCTCGGCACCTTCGCCCAGCGCACCGTCATCGACGTGCGCCGAAGCGTCGTCCTGCCCGACCACGTGGACCCCGTACGGATCGCAGCCGCGATGAACCCGGGCATGTCCTCCTGGGTCGCCCTGCGCCGCCGCATCGCCTTCCCCGAGGGCCGGCGCGTCCTCGTCCTCGGCGCCACCGGCAGCGCGGGACGCATGGCCGTCCAGATCGCCAAGCGGTTCGGCGCCGCCCAGGTCATCGCCGCCGGCCGCGACACCGTCCGCCTCACCGCACTGCCCGCCCTCGGCGCCGACCGGACGCTCACCTTCGACGAGATCGCCGCCGCGGCCGACGTCGACGTCGTCCTCGACTTCATCTGGGGCGCGCCCGCCGCAGACACCATGCTCCCGATCCTCACCGCCCGCACCGACCGCTCCGCGCCACTCACCTGGGTCCAGATCGGCTCCATCGCGGGCGAGTCGGCCCCGATCCCGTCAGCGGCACTGCGCTCGGCCCGGTTGCAGATCGTGGGCAGCGGCATCGGATCGCTCTCCCCCCGCGACTTCATCGCCGAACTGCCCGAGTTGGCCGCCGCGGTGACCGAAGGCGCCATCGACGTCCAGGCGCGCGCCGTGCCGCTGGCCCGCATCGCGCAGGAGTGGACCCACCACCGGACCGACGAACGCCTCGTCCTCGTCCCGTGAGCCCCAGGGCGTGGAAGCGGCGACCGAAGCTCCGTTGAGCGGGTAGGGCCGCTCACTGCTCGGCTTGCAGTTCCACCGCTGCAGGTGCCGGACCCCGCCGCGCACGATCGTCACGGTCGAGGAGGCGGTCTCCTTCCACGAGAAGTCGTCCACGCGGGGCCCATGACGCCCGCTCGACGACCGCGGACCTGCCGGGCTGACCCCCGCCGGCGCGGGGGTCAGCCCACCGTGCGCCCCTGTTGCCCTCCCCGCACCCGCGGTGGTCAGCCGCTGGTGACCACCATGCCGAGGAGCACCTCAAAGCGGTCATGCGGACCGGAGTTGCTCCTGCCTCGCCACACAGGCTCCCCGCCACGAGCTGAGGACCGCGGATCCCAGCCCGAGGAGAACCAGCCATCGCCGGCCTCCAGTCGCCGCTGAACCAACCGCTATCGACACGAAGCAGGATCCGAACAGGACGCACCCGGCGATGTTCCCCCACCACCGGAGTCCTGGACCGAACCGCACCTTCATCGTCTTCACCCCCATGAACGGCTCTGCCGGCGACGACCAGCACAGTAGGCCATGTCCCGGCGATCGGCCGACCTCCCGCAGGTGCGGTATCAGGCGGGCAGGTGCCAGATCTGGTTCGAGGTGCCGTTGCAGTCCCAGAGCTGCACGATGTTGCCGTTGGTGCTGTCGTAGGCCCGGACGTCCAGGCAGCGGCCGGACTTCGTGTTGACGATCGCGCCGTCGCTCCGGACCGACCACTTCTGGGCGATGTTGCCGTTGCAGGGGCCGGTGTGCACCTGGGTGCCGTTGCCGGTGCGGCCGTCCCAGATGTCCAGGCACACGCCGACGGCGCGGATGGTGCTGTCGGCGCCGATCTTCCACCTCTGGTTGACGTTGCCGAGGCAGTCCCAGATCTGGGTGGGCGTCTTGTTGGCCATACTGCCGCCGCGCACGTCCAGGCACTTGCCCGCGAAGCCGCTGACCTGCCCGACCGGGCCGGCCGGGACGGCGGGTCCGAACGAGACGCCGATCGACCACGGCGTGCCCATACCGAAGCAGGACGCGGAGGCGGTGGTGTTGCCGGTGACCCAGCCGCTCCACGCCTGCGAGAAGGTGTACATGTTGGTGTTGAAGTCCCAGCTCGCGCAGCTGCCCCCGACGCTCCAGGTCTGCATCGGGTCGAGGCCGGTGCAGGTGGCGGACATGCCGGACTGGGTACAGCTCCCGACGCCGCCGGGGCCCGGGACGGTCGCTGCGGACTGCGCAGCGACCACGGCGGGGCCCGCGGCGCCAGGGGCGGGGCTCTCAGCGGCGTGGGCGGCGGGCGCGGTGAGCGCGGCGGCTCCCGCGAGCAGGGCGGTGGCGAACAGTGCGGCGGTACGACGCATGGAAGATCCTTACGGAGACGGGGAATCGGTCGACCCACCTGCCGGGAAATCGTGGCGACGACGCGACGGTTGTGCGGGTCGCGTGAAAGCTTCGGGCGCGAAATGAGCACGGTCAACAACGCGGGGTGGAGATCACGCCAGCGGTCCGTCCACGGAGGGTGGTTGGGAGATCGGGTGACCGGCCGCAGCGCAGCAGGCGGGCCGCCCGACCGATCCGGCCGGAATGCGCGCGGGAACCGGCATCGTGTTCATCACCTGGCTCTACCGCGTGGGCGGGAACGCCGACATGTTCGCCCCCTACGGCCACCAGCACGGCAAGGGCTGGGCGATCGGCGGCTGGATCGTACCCATCATCAGCCTCTGGTTCCCCTGGCGCGTCGTGGTCGATTGCCGGCATGCCAGCGCCCCCGTCACCGGCCCCTACAACGAGCGCGAGCCCATCGACCAGGGCCTCGTGGCGTCCTGGTGGTCGACCTGGATCAGCTCCGTGGTCCTCGTCTGGATCACTGCCGCGGTCGTCACCTCGGCCGAGACCGCCATGGACCGCGAGGACGTGGACGTCGACGCCGCGGTCGGCACCGTGCAGACCTCCCTGTGGCTGGAGATCACCGAGAACCCCTGTTTCACGGCCGCTGCCGTCCTGGCGATCCTGGTCGTCCGCCGGCTGAGCGCCCTGCAGGACGACCGCGCCCGGGCCGCCGCCGCTACCACGCCGGCGCCCGCGGACCCTGCGCCTGCGAGCTGACGAACCCGGGGCCGCCGTCGTGTGCTGAGCGAGATCGGGCGGGCGCGGCGGCGGAGGGGAGCCGCTCCTCCGGTGGGCGCCGACGGGAGCGGCCCGTCGGCGCCCTGCCGTTCGGCTATTCCTCGGTGGGGCCGAGGTCCGGGGTCGGGCGGAGGTGGAGGGATCGGTCGGACGGGGCGGTGTGGAGTTCCAGTACGGTGATCTCGTTCGGGCCGGGGCGCAGGACGGGGCCGGGCAGGTAGAGCGAGCGCTGGGGTCCCCGGGACCAGTAGCGGCCGAGGTGGAAGCCGTTGACCCAGACGTTGCCCTTGGTCCAGCCGGGCAGGTGGACGAAGGTGTCGGCGGGCTCGTCCAGGTCGAAGGTGCCGCGGTGGAAGGCGGGGCCGACGACGGGGGCTGTGGCGGGGGCGAAGTCGAGGTCGTCGAGCGAGTGCAGGGGCAGCGGCAGGTTGCTCCACCCGCGCAGTTCCTCGCCGTTGAGCCGGACCGCGCCTGCGAGGCCCTTCGGATCGTGCAGGCCCTGGCCGTAGTTGACCCTCCCCTGGTTCTCGACGAGGACGGTCAGGACGGCGCCGTCCCGGGGCACGTCGAAGGCGAGGGCGTGCTCGTGGTTCTCGCGCTCCACCACGCCGACCGGTTGGCCGTCGAGGAAGACCTGCGCGCGGTCGCGGACGTCGTGCAGTTCCAGCAGGGCCGGCCCCGACTGCGGGAGAGGCACTTCGTAGCGGACGAATCCGAAGTCCTGCCCCAACCGTTCCATGGTGAGCGGGAGTTCGGAGCGCACTTCGGTGCCGAGCGCGGCGCTGTGGGAGAACAACCCGGCGACGGCGGTCAGCGGGACGGTACGGGGGGCGAGTTTGGGCGACGGCTGCGGTGCGGGGCCGGTCGGGACCGGGGCGTACTTGGCGATGACGTCACGGAAGGCGTGGTACTTCTCGGTTGGGTCGCCCGCCTCGTCCAGGGGTGCGTCGTAGTCGTAGGAGGTGACGGTCGGCCGGTAGGCGGCCTTGTCGTTGGCGCCGTTGGTGAATCCGAAGCTGGTGCCGCCGTGGAACATGTAGAGGTTCACGGAGGCGCCGAGGGAGAGCAGCTCGTCCAGGTCCTGTGCGGCGTGTTCGGCCGAGCGGACGACGTGGTGGCCGCCCCAGCGGTCGAACCAGCCGATCCAGAACTCGGTGCACATCAGCGGGCCGTGGGGCTGGTGGGCCCGCAGGGCGGCGAGGCCCTCGCGCGAGCGGCTGCCGAAGTTGGCGGTGGCGAGGGTGCCGGGCAGGGCGCCGCGGGCCAGGTCGGACGGCTGGTCGCAGGTGAACAGCGGTACGTCGACGCCGCCCCGGCGCAGCAGGTCCGCCAGGTGTGCCAGGTGGGAGGTGTCGTCGTCGTACGCGCCGAACTCGTTCTCGACCTGGACGGCCAGCACCGGGCCGCCGCGGGTGGCGAGGCGTTCCACCACCGGGGGGAGGAGGCGCGCGAAGTAGTCCTGGACGGCGGCCAGGTAGGCGGGGTGCCGGCTGCGGAGGCGGATTCCGGGGGTCGCAAGGAGCCAGGACGGCAGGCCGCCGCCCTCCCACTCGGCGCAGATGTACGGGCCGGGGCGCAGGAGGACGTGGAGGCCCTCGGCGGCGGCCAGGTCGAGGAAGCGCGGGAGGTCCAGGCCGCCGGCGAGGTCGAAGACACCGCGCGTCGGCTGGTGGAGGTTCCAGGGGACGTAGGTCTCCACGGTGTTGAGGCCCATCAGCCTGGCCTTGCGCAGGCGGTCGGCCCACTGGTCCGGGTGGATGCGGAAGTAGTGCAGGCCCCCGGAGATGATGCGGAAGGGCCGGCCGTCGAGGGTGAAGTCGTCGCCGTCGATCTGGAGGGCGGACGTGGCGGGCGTGGCGGGCATGGTGGTCTGCTCCTGGTGGGGTGCGGTCGGGCCGGTCGCCGACGCGGGGTGCGGTCGGGGCCGGTCGGCGGCGCCCGTCCCGCCCCGCTCGGTGCGAATGGGGCGGGACGGGCGCCGGACGTACGTCACGGTGTGGTGATCGTGAAGCCCTGCTGCTTGCCGTAGTCGGTGATGCGCTTCTGCCAGGCCGACAGCCCGCCGTTGAGGCCGGTGCCGAAGCTCTGGCCGACGGTGTCCTTGAACACCGAGTTGGCGTACACCTGGAAGGGGAGGTACTGCCAGCCCTTCCCGACGGCCTCGGAGGAGGCGGCGAGCACCCGGTTGGCCGGCTGGCCGCCCAGGCCGACGACGGGCTTGTCGAGGAAGGCCGGGTCCTTCAGGAGCTCCGTGGTGGCGGGGAAGAGGCCGTTCTCGTTGAGGGAGCGGACGGCCTGCGGGTCGGAGTTCAGCCAGGTGGCGAAGGCGGCGGCGGCTGCCTTGTTCTTGCTGGTGGTGGGGACGGCGACGGCCGAACCGCCGTTCTCGGCGGTCACGTTGTCACCGGCGTTCCACTGGGGCATCGGTGCGGCGCGCCAGTTCCCGGCGGTGCCGGGGATGGTGGAGGCGATGTTGCCCGGCGCCCAGGCTCCGATGATCCACATGGCGTACCGGCCGCTGTTCATCGACTGCCACCACTCGTTGGTCCAGCCCGGCGCGGTGTCGACGAGCTTGCGGCCGACGAGGGAGGTCCACAGGTCGGAGACCTTCTTCGCTCCGGGGTCCTGGAGGTCGACGGCGACGCCGGTGTCGCCCTTCTGCTGGAAGGGGCGGCTGCCGGCCTGCCACATCAGGCTGTCCAGGCCGCCGGCGTCGCCGGGGTCGATGGAGGTGATGAACCGGTCGGGGGCGGACTCCTTGATCTTCACCGCGGCGGCCTCGAACTCGGCCCAGGTCCTGGGCGGTTCGATCTTCAGCTCGTCGAGGAGCTTCTTGTTGTAGAACATCGCCATCGGGCCGGTGTCCTGCGGGATGGCGTAGACGCCGCCGTTCACCGTCACCTGTGACCAGGCCGACGGAGTGAACTTGGACTCCAGCCCGGCCGCTCCGTAGGCCTTGAGGTCGACGAGCCGCTTGGACATCGCGAGTTCGGGCAGCGCGAAGTACTCGATCTGGACCACGTCGGGCCCGCCGCTGCCGGCCTTCACGGCGGTCTGGAGCTTGGTGTACTCGGCGGCCGACTGCCCCGCGTTGACGATCTCGACCTTGATCTTGGGGTACTTCTGCTGGAACAGGGCGACGGTCTTGTCCAGGTTGGGGGCCCAGGTCCAGAAGGTGAGGGTGGTGGGTGTGTCGAGCGCCTTGGCGGGGTCGGCGGTGCCCTCGGAGGAGGTACCACCGCCGGATCCGCAGGCGGTGAGGGCCAGGGTCAGGGCCACAGCGGGGACGAGCGTCAGGAGTCTGCGGCGCGCGGGTGTGGGTGCAGGGGTCACAAGGGGTCCTCGGGGTGGGATGCGGGAAGGGGTGGGGGTACGGGGTGCGGAGTCCGGGGGGTGCGGCGGGTCATTCCTTGACGCTTCCGGCGGCCAGTCCCGACTGCCAGAAGCGCTGGAGGAAGAGGAAGGCGACGACGAGCGGCACGATGGCGAGCAGGCTGCCGGTCACCACGAGGGGGTAGAAGTTGGTGGTGGTCGCGCCGCTGCCGGCGGCCCCGGTCGCCATCGCGTTCCACTGGTTGAGGCCGACGGTGAGCGGGAACCACTCGGGGTCGCTGAGCACGATCAGCGGCAGGAAGTAGTTGTTCCACGTCGCCACCAGGGCGAAGAGCAGCACGGTGACGAACCCGGGCCCCATCAGGCGCAGGGCGATGGTGAAGAAGGTCCGCAGCTCGCCCGAGCCGTCGATCCGGGCGGCTTCGAGCAGCGAGTCGGGCACGGCCTCGGCGGCGTAGACCCGCATCAGGTAGACGCCGAACGGGCTGACCAAAGAGGGCAGCAGGACCGCCCAGGGGGTGTCGACGAGTCCGGCCTTGCTGAACAGCAGGTAGGTCGGGACGGCGAGTGCGGTACCGGGGATGGCGATCGCGCCGAGGATGAGAGCGGCGACGGCCGTCCGGCCGCGGAACCGGTACTTGGCGAGCCCGTACCCGGCGGCGGTGGAGATGAAGGCCGCTCCGCCCGCGCCCACCACGGCGTACAGCAGGGTGTTGGCGAACCAGCGCAGGTAGATGCCGTCGTCGTGGGTGAGGACGTCGCCGATGTTGGCGAAGAGCCGGAAGCCGTCGCCGAACCAGAGGCCGAAGCTGTCCAGGAGCGAGTCGGTGTCCTTGGTGCTGGCCATGACCAGCCACAGCAGCGGGAGCAGGGCGTACGCGAGCATGGCGGCCATGGCCAGGGTGAGCGCGGTGCTCGGCCGGCGGGCGTTCGGGCGGTGAGCGCTCGGACGGCGGGCGCCCGGACGGCGGGTGTTCGGGCGGCGGGTGTTCGGGCGGTGCGGGTGGCCGCTCCGGCGGGAGGTGGTGCCGGCGCTCACTGGCCCTGCCCCTTTCGCATCGACCTGACCTGCACGGCGTACGCGGCGAGTGCGGTGACCCCGCCCAGAACGACGGCCACGGCGGCCGAGTAGTTGAACTGCTGGCCGTTGAACGCCAGGTTGTAGGCGTACATGTTGGGCGTGTAGCTGGTGGAGATGACGCCCGGCGCGAGCGACTGCATGACGTTCGGCTCGTTGAACAGCTGGAACGTGCCGATGACGGAGAACACCGTGGCCAGCACGAGAGCGGGTCGGAGCGCCGGGAGCTTGATGCTCCACGCCTTGCGGAGCTCGCCGGCGCCGTCCACCTCGGCCGCCTCGTACAGCTCGTGCGGTACGGTCCGCAGCGCCGCGTACAGGATCAGCATGTTGTAGCCGACGTACTCCCAGGTCACGACGTTGCCGATGGAGGCGAGCATCCACGAGGAGCCCAGCAGGTCCGGCACGCCGACCCCGAGTGCCTCGCCGATCTGGCCGACCAGTCCGAAGCGGTCGCCGTACAGGTAGCCCCACATCAGCGAGGCGACGACGGCCGGGACGGCGTACGGGACGAAGATGCCGATCCTGAACAGGCCGGCCCAGCGCAGCCGTCCGCTGTCGAGGGCCAGCGCCGCCAGGAGCGCGAGCAGCAGCATGAACGGGACCTGGACGACGAGGAACAGCAGGACCCGCCACAGGCCCGCCCGGACGAGGTCGTCGGTGAGGGCGCGCCGGTAGTTCTCCAGACCGACGAAGACGGTGCCGCCGACCAGACGGTCCTGGAAGAGGCTGAGGTAGGCGGCGTAGACCAGCGGGGCGATGATGCCGACGGCGAAGACGAGGAGGAACGGGGCGATGAACGAGTAGCCGAAGGCTCCGTGCCTCGGCCGTCGCGAGCGGGGTTCCCGTGAACGCCCGGGCGGGGGCGCCGGCTGCGGCGCGGGCGGGCGGACCTGGTCCGGCAACGGGGCTGTGGAAGGGGGTGACGTGCTCAAGGGTGATGCCCTTCGTGGCGGATGTTTGCGCCAACATGACGATGGTGTTGAGTCTTGTCCGTCTCATCGCGAGGCGTCAAGCCACCGAAACACGGCGATGCAGCTTCGTGACCCAGTGACGGGCGATCACATCGGGGCCTCCCGAGGGGCGCCAACCCGGTGGTGCATCACCCGGTTCCGAGCGAAACAAGCAGCACAGACGCCCATTCGCGACAGACCACCCGCCACCCCGTCGGCCGATCACCCCCGGCAGCCGCGGGCCGCGGCGCGACCCACCCCGGGAAGGGCGAGCCCGACCGAACGGCGCAACCTGTCGTTCACTTGTGTTCGATCATGTGCAAATTCCCCGGCCTTCTGTGCCCGAGCGGCATGGAGGCCCCCGGACCCCCGGACCCGGCGACCTGGCGCATCAGCCTGGGGTCCCCACGCCGGGGCGCTACGATGTCCACGCAACCATCGGGAAGGGATCGGCATGGACACCGCGGCGAAGCCCGGCACGACCGCGCGCGCCACCCGGCGCCCCGCCTCCCAGGCGGACGTGGCAGCCCTGGCGGGAGTGTCCTCGCAGACCGTCTCCCGGGTGGCGAACAACCGGCCCAACGTGGAACCGGAGACCCGGGAACGGGTGCTCTCCGCGATGCGCATGCTCGGCTACCAGCGCAACAGCGCCGCCCGGGCGCTCACCCTCGGCCGCTTCCACGCACTGGGCGTGGTGACCTTCGACATCACCGCCCAGGGCAACGCCCGCACCCTCGCCGCCATCTCCCGCGCCGCCCAGGGCGCCGGCTACTCGATCAACGTGGTCTGCGTCGAGGACGAGACCGAGGAAGCCGTCCAGCGGGCCGTCCGCCAGCTCACCGACCAGGCCGTGGACGGACTCGCCGTCATCGAGGCCCAGATCCTCGACCGGCCCGGCTTCGACATCTCCTCCGGCGTCCCCATCGTGGTCGCCGACGGCGACCCCGAGCGGCGCTACACCTCCATCGACACCGACCAGGCCGCCGGCGTGACGGCGGCCGTCGACCACCTCCTCGACCTCGGGCACCGGACGGTCTGGCACATCGGCGGCCCGCAGAACTCCTACGCCGCCCGCCGGCGCGCCGCCGCCTGGCACGCCGCACTCAAGGCCGCCGACGCACACATCCCGCCGATCGCTTTCGGCGACTGGACGGCCGCCTCCGGCTACGAGATCGGCCGCCGGCTCGCCTCGCGTCCGGACGTCACCGCCGTCTTCACCGCCAACGACCAGCTCGCACTCGGCCTGCTGCGCGCCCTCAACGAGGCCGGGCGCCGGGTACCGGACGACGTCAGCGTCGTCGGCTTCGACGACATCCCCGAGGCCTCGTACTTCTTCCCCCCGCTGACCACCGTCCGCCAGGACTTCGAGGAGGTCGGCCGCCAGTGCGTGGCCCGCCTCCTCCAACACATCGACCCGCCCGAGGGCGCGAGCACCCCCGTCACCGCCGTCACCGTCCAACCCGAGCTGGTCGTCCGCGCCAGCTCGGCCGCGCCGCCGCCCGGCTCCCCCACCGACGCTTCAGGGCCGGGCGTGCCCCCGGCGAACCCGGGTGGGGGCGCGCCCGGCCGCAGCCGCCGACGACGTACCTGACGGCCCTGACGGCCGGGACGCACCCGACGGTCCCCGCCGGCTGCGCCCCCGACCTCGCGTCCCCGACCCCGCGGGACGGAACGCCTAGCCGATCCTGAAGCGCTGACCCGCGCCCGCTCCGCACGGCTCCTGCACCAGCGCGGCACCGGGCGCCACGGAACTCCCCGCGACGGCCAGGCACTTGCCGCTGTGGCGGGCCACCAGGGCGGACCAGCCGCCGCCCGTCGGGCGGACGGACCACTGCTGGTTCCGCGCCCCGCTGCATCCGTACGACACCACCGGGGCGCCGTCGGCCGTCGACTCGCCCGCGACGTCCAGGCAGTCCCCGCTGCCGCGCACCACCACGGCCACCTGGCCCGGGCCCGCCGGCCGCAACGACCACTGCCGGTCGGCCGTACCGGTGCAATCGGACTGCACGACGGCGACACCACCGGCTTCCGGCGCACCGGACGCAGCCGTGCACAGGCCGCTGCGCCGATTCGTCACCGACTGCCACACGTCGGGGGCGGCACTGCGCACGGACCAGGACTGGTTCGACCCCGCCGTGGCGGTCCAGACCCCCACCGGAGCGCCGTCCCACCGGGCGGCGCCGGTGACGTCCAGCAGGAGTCCGGACGCCCGGTTGACGATGGTGCTGCGGCCGTCACCGGTGGTGGAGCGCATCCACAGTTGCTTCGCCGCCTTGCCGGGTGCGGCGAATGCGAGAGCACCGGAGCTCACCGCGAGGTCGGTTCCCGTGCCGGCGTTGGTGATCCGGTAGGTCGCCGTGCTGTCCCAGCCGCCGCCGGCCCGGGTCACGTGCCACTGCCGGCCGGGATCGGCGGGATCCGGGGTGCGCTGGACGGGACCCGAGCCCGGGAGGGGGCCGGCGGCGAGGACCAGGCCGCTGTGGTCGTTCACCAGGTGCTGCGGGCCGACGGTCGGCGCGGTCGCGGTCGCGGAGTTGACGCCGACGGTGCCGGGGAGGACGAAGGTGGTGACCGACCCGGGGCCCACGGTCGTCGTGAGCGTGCCGGCGGCGGTGACGGTGAGGTCCGCCTCGCGCCGGACGTCCTTCGTGCCGTCGGTGGTCCAGCGCTCGACCGGCGTACCCGCTCCCGTCCGCTGGAACCCGGCCAGGTCGAGGGTGAGGGTCTGTGCCGTGCCGGTGGGGTTGGTGTGGACGACGACCGTGCCCGCGCCCTCCGGTCGCAGCGCGGCGAGGGTGTCCCCGGAGTCGGTGCCGATCATGCGGGCGCCGGGCCGGACGAACTTGGTGTAGTTCGCCATGGCCCAGTACTTCCTGTTCTTGCGGATGGGCTCGACGGCGGGGTCGTCGGGGGTCAGATCGACCTGGATGAGGCCCCAGTTGGAGTTCTCGTGGGCGGGCGTCATGTTCTCGTGGTCCTCGACGGCCTGCCACAGGACCCACGCCCGCGGTTCGAGTTCCGTGAGGTCACCGGTGATGCGGCGGGAGAGCTCCAGGGCGGGCGTCATGTCGGTGAAGCTCTGCGGCACGCCGCCGCCCAGGTCGACCTCCGACATCCACAGCGGCTTGCCCGCCCCCTTGGCGATGTCCCGGGCGCCGGTGCGGCCGTCCGTGCCGTAGGTGTGGACGTTGAGCTTGCCGATCGCCGCGCGCACTGCGGCCGGGTAGGAGTTCCAGTCGTCGCGGAACATCACCGGATCGGTCTCGCCCATCGCCGCCACCGGCGTGGCCAGTCCCACCGTGTCGAGTGCGCCGCGCAGGGCGGCGACCATGCGCGCCTGGGAACCGTGGTCCCAGTGCGAGCCCTCCTGCGGTCCTCCGGCGTGCCAGTACTCCGTGCTCGGCTCGTTGACCGGCGACACGGACCCGAAGGTGACTCCGGTGGAGTCCTGCACCCGCTTGAGGGACCCGGCCAGATAGGCGGCGAAGCGCTCGTACTGGTCGGCGCGCAGGTTGTCCTGCCATCCGTGGGCCGCGCCGGACACCAGGCCGCTGTTGGTCATGAAGTACGGGGCGGAGTTCGAGTACGCCTCGAAGGTGTCGGCGCCGCGGCTCTTGGCGGCCGTCAGCCACCAGCGCTGGTTGGCGTCGGCGCCGGCGTCCCAGTGGTCCGGGTCGGCCGGGTTCCACCAGCTCCCCGGCCCGGCAGCGCCGTTCGCGTCGCCCGGCTGCGGGCCGTACTCCGCGGGGCGCTTCCAGTGGCCGGGCACGGCCGCGCCGGCGCGCATGTACGGCGCGGTCTCCGGGCTGTCGCCCCCGCCGATGTTGTAGCGGGCGATGGTCAGGCCCAGGCCGTCGGCTCCGAAGAGCTCGTCGGCCAGCCGGTTCCGCCGCTCGTCCGGCCAGCCTCCGGTGACGTTGGCGAACCAGCCGAGCGAGGTCCCCCATCCCTGGAAGGGCTGCTGCTGGTAGCTCGGGTCGAGGCGGACGGTGAGGTGGGCGGCCGCTTCGGCCGCTGCGGCTTCGGCTGCGGCTGCGGCGGCCGGCTGCGGGAGCGCGAGCAGGCCGGCTCCGGCCGCCGCGACCACGGCGGCGAGGCAGGTGCGGGCCGTGCGGTGCCGTGTCGTCTTCGTTCGGGGGGACATCGGTCCTCCAAGTACGGGGCAGGCAGACGGACGGCACGCCCCTCGGGTGAGGGAGGGACGTGCCGGTGGGGGTGTGTGCCGTGAGGTGGGTGCTGGTCGGGGTGGGTGTGCCGTGGGGGGTGTGCCGTGGGGCGGGCCCGGCCGGCTGCGGGGCGCTGAGGCCCGGGCGCGGGGCGGTCGGGCCCGACCGATCAGACCGCGGCGGTCCGGCGGAGGAACTGCTGGTTGGCCCCGTTGCCGCAGGTCCACTGCTGCAGGGCGGCGCCGTCGGTGGTGGCCTGGTTGACGACGTCCAGGCACTTGCCGCTGTGCCGGGCGATCAGCCGGACGTGGCCGGACCCGTCGCCGACCTTCTGGACCTGCCACTGCTGGGACTCGGCGGTGCCGCAGGTCTTCTGCACCACGTAGGCCCCGTCGGTGGTCGCGGCACCGTCGACGTCCAGGCACCTGCCGCTGTGCCGGGCCATGATGCGCACGTAGCCGTTGCCCAGGCTCTTGAGCGAGAAGTTCTGGTTGGCGCCGTTCCCGCAGGACCACTGGATGAGCTGGGCGGCGTCGGCGAACGAGTAGTTCCCGACGTCGACGCACTTGCCGCTCTGCCGGCCGACCAGGCTCTGCCAGGTCGCGTTGAGCGGGGCCACGTTGCCGGTGGCGGCGTTCACCGTGATCTGCGGCGAGTAGCCCATGGTCATGGTCGTGTCGGTGGGGAACTCCAGGGGCAGCCACACGTACTGCGAGTCGTTGACCATGCCGCCCATCGAGTTGCCCCAACGGTCGCCCATGTACAGGTAGTCCGTGCCCCCGCTCCCCTGGACCGGCAGGACGAACGCGGTCTGGCTGGCGTAGGTGATGCCGTCGCCGATGTCGCGCACGTCGCTCCAGGACCCGGTGATGCTGGTGGCCGTGCCGTACTTCTGCTGGTTGGGGGACCATCCGGACGCGCCGGAGGTCAGCAGGAAGTACACGCCGTTGCGCTTGAACATCGCCGGCGCCTCGCGGGACTGGCCGTTCCAGAGGCTCTGCACCTGCGCGTCGATCCCGGTGTAGTCGGCGGTGAGCCGGTAGACGTGCAGGTCGCGGTTCTCGTTGGCGGCCGAGATCATGTAGCCGGTGCCGTCGTCGTCGACGAAGGTGGTGATGTCCCGCGACATCGCGCCCAGCGGACGGAAGCTGCCGCGCCAGCTGTAGTCGCCGTCGACCGTGCTCGACACCGCCACCGCCGCCCGGGCCTCGCTGTAGTCGGTCGCGCTGCCCTCCTTGTGCATCCACATCACGAACTGCCCGGTGGCCGCGTTGTACATGACCTTCGGCCGCTCGATGTTCGCGCCGACGAGCTCCGGGTCGGTGGCCTGGGTCAGCACGTGCCGCCGGAACTCCCACCTCCTCAGGTCCGTCGAGCGGTACGCGGAGACGTACCGGAAGGAGTTGTCGGCGTTGCGGTTCTCGCCGAACCAGTAGTAGTAGCCGCCGACCTTGATCACGCCGCCGCCGTGCGCGTGCAGCGGGTTGCCCGAACTGTCCGCGAACTGGGTGCCGTTGGTGACCGTCACGGTCACCGCCTCCGCTTGCCCGACGCCCTGGAGCAGGGAGGCGCACAGGGCGAGGGCCGCCCCGGCGACCGCGGTTCTCAAACGCAACATGTCCACTCGTACTTTCGCTCGCCGATGCGCCCGCGGGCCGCCCGCGGGCATGACGGCGGCCTGCACAGCGGCCGCTCGCACGCGGTGGCCGTGCCGGTCGCCGCCCGCCGCACTAGGGGGAACGGCCCGCAGGAGCATCGTGGGTGGGGGATGCCCGATCGCCGGCGACAGCGCGTCCGTCGCTGATGTTCGCGCAAACAATCGGGGTGATGGAGAGTTTCCGAGCACTGTTCGGTTGTGTCAAGGGTTCCGGCGGCTCCACCGTGGACTCCCCGCCGGGGCATCCGGGGCTATCACGCCTACTGGCAGCACGGGTTGGCTGCGACGGCCACAGCCTGAGCAGCCCCAAACCTTCCCCCGCCCGCAAGATCGATCATGTTGTTTCCTGTTGCTTTCAGTTCAAATCTTGGCCGCGGGCTGGCAGGATGTCCGCCATGACCTACCTCGCCGCGGATGACCGCTATGCCTCGATGACCTACCGCCGCGCCGGCCGCAGCGGGGTGCA
>NZ_JBSGXP010000007.1:0-64985 GCF_053610105.1 Kitasatospora sp. NPDC054939
CTCGGCTGCCGCCCCCGCCGTGGCCGACCCGTCGCTGCCGCCCGGCCGTCACCGCTTGCGCTGGACCATCCGGGCGAGGCCGAACAGCAGCCGGGCGTACGGGCGGTGCCGGTACGGCCGGGCGACCGTGCCGGTGAGGTGCCGTTCGGCCTTGTCGAAGGCGTCCTCGAGGACGGCGTCGTGCGCCCAGCGGTAGGCGAGCGGCCAGCTGAACCGGGCCGGACCGACGGTGCGCATGGCGAGGGTGTGCCGCATGAGGGTCTGCCCGCCGGGGGCCGGGTCGACGGTGAACTCGTGGAACCCGAGGAAGCCGCGGGGGCCGGTGAAGGCGAACCGCACCGACCGGCCGGGCCGGTGGGAGGCCACCGTGTAGCGGACCGGCCCGTGGCCGCCGGCCGAACCGACGTCGAGCCCCCGGTCGAGGATCATCGGCTCGCAGGTGTGCACCGGCCAGAGCCGGTCGTCCGGCCCCGACAGCGACTCCAGGAGTTCGCCGGCCCGGTCCTCGCCGACGGGCAGCAGCCGTTCGTGGATGTTGAGTACCGCCATGTCGTCCTCCCCTTCGCCGTCCCGGGACGGACGGCCGTGGCGCGGGTGTGCACAGGTATTGGAGAGGTGTCTCCAATACAAGTGGAGAGTACTCTCCACTCCATGCCGAGGCCACCCCGCTACGACGACACCGTCCTGCTCGACGCCGCCGTGCGCCTCGCCGCGACCTCCGGGCCCGCCGCCGTCACCATGTCCGCCGTCGCCAGGGCGAGCGGGGCCCCCAACGGCTCGGTGTACCACCGCTTCCCGCACCGGGCCGTGCTGCTGGCCGAACTCTGGCTGCGCAGCGTCGGCCGGTTCCAGCAGGCCTACCTGGCCGAACTGGCCGCCCACCGGGAGCCGATGGCCGCCGCCCGGGCCGGGGCCCGGCACGTCGTCGCCTGGAGCCGGGCGCACCCCGAGGAGGCCGTCCTGCTGCTGCACGGCCCGCACGCCTTCGGCCGCGCCGACTGGCCCGCGGAGTACGCCGAGCGCGCGGACGCCGACAACCGGCGGGTGTTCGGCGCGGTCGCGGAGCTCGGGGGCCGCCTCGGGGCCGCCGACCCGGTCGGGCAGGAGCGGGTCGCCCTGGCGCTGGTCGACCTGCCGCTGGCCCTGGTCCGCCGCCACCTGCGCGACGGCGGCACCCTCCCGGCCTACGCGGAGGAGCTGGCCGAGCACACAACGACCGACCTGCTGACCGGACTTGGCGCACCCACCGACCGCTGACCGGGAGCCGGCGAAAGCCGGGCGGCGCACCCGCCGCGGTGCGGACGCGGAATGGCTCCGCGCGGAATTCCGGACGGGCATTCCGGCCGAGCTAACGAATTGAACGCGGAGAATCGGACATCCCGCCCAAAGCCTGATCAGCCGACCGATTAACCGGCTGTCATTGACAGGGGGGTGGGGTAGAGTCCCCTTCGGATTGCCGGGGACCGGTCGGTGGGCGAAGGGCTTCGCACCGTTCCGCACCGTCCGCCGGAATGCCGTTCCGGTCCGGCGCACGACCTGGCCGGACGCGCGGCACATCCCCGAGGCGCGGCCCGAGTTCGCCGATCGGTACTTTCATATCGCCCCCGGTTTCCGGCCGTTGACCCGATTCCTCGGAATACGGGGCCGGCCGGCGGCACCGCCGAACACCACCGCTCCGGTCGCCACCGGCGCGCTGCTCACAGGAGAATCGCATCAACATCGTGATACGTCGCACCGTCCGCGCCGCGATCGCCGCGACGGCCGGTACCGCCATGCTGACCACCGGCCTGGTGGCCTGCGGCACGGTCGAGCAGCTCAGCGCCGCCGACCGGGTGTCGAAGGCGTTCGAGAAGCTCGGTGACGGCAAGTCCTTCAAGGCGCGGCTGTCCGTCGAGGCCACCCCCGACCAGCTGATCGCGTTCGGCGACGCCGTCGACGACCCGATCGAGCGCAAGGACGCCGAGGCGCTGTCCGACCTCGCCCTCACGGTCGCGATGAGCGCGGACAAGCCGCTCAAGGACGTCGAGTCCTTCAAGAAGGGCAAGGCGCCGGGCGCCGGCAGCCTGGCCGACTACCAGGACGTCGACCTCGTCTACTCGCTGGGCTCCAAGAGCGGCAGCCAGACCTACGCCGAGGTGCGCCTGGTCGACGCCAAGCTCTACCTCAAGGTCGACCTCAAGGGCCTCGCCCGGGTGACCGGCGAGGACCCCGCCCAGTTCAGCGCGCTGAGCGACGAACTGCCGGCCGAGGCCAAGGCGCTCAAGGACGTCTTCGACGGCAAGTGGGTCTCGGTCGACGGCAAGCTGCTCGACAAGACCCTGCAGGAGAAGGCGGGCGAGGGCGCCCCCGGCGCCCCCTCGGCGCAGCCGACGCTGGACCAGAAGGCCGCCGACAACCTGGTCAACACCGTCAAGGGCGTGCTCACCAAGAACCTCACCTTCGAGGACAAGGGCAAGCACGACGGCGCCGACCACATCGTCGTCTCGGCCCCGGCCCGCGCCCTGGTGGACGGCATGCTCAAGGGCATCGCGCCGATCGCCAAGGACATCCCGCAGCTGTCCCCGCTGCCCACCGAGGTGCCGGCCGACGTCCCGGACCGCAAGCTCTCCGTCGACCTCTACCTCAAGAAGGGCGCGGTCTCCTCGCTGACCTTCGACGCCGCCCAGTTCGCGGAGAAGGCCGGCCCGGACGTCCGCTTCCCGCTGACCCTCGGCTTCAGCGCCGACGCCACCCCGGTGCAGGCGCCCAGCGGTGCCACCGTGGTCACCGAGGGCGACCTCGACACCATCGGCGAGCTGATGGCCCCCGCGTACGACCCGGACTTCGACCCGGACCTCGACCCGGGGTTCGACCCCGGGCTCGACCCGGAGCTCGACCTCGGCGGCGAGCCGAAGCCGGCCCCGCCGCTCACCGAGGCGCAGCTCAAGGAGCTCGAAGCGGCCGGGATGGGCCGGGACGAGGCCAAGGTGATGAACTCGATCGGCGCCACCTTCGAGGAGCTGAAGGCGATCGCCGGGTCCTGACCCGGCCGGCCCGCCCGGCACGGCGGTCCACCCCCCCCAGCGGTACCCGCGCAGCGGCCCACCGGCATCCCGCCGGTGGGCCGCCGCCGTTCCGGGCGCGTGCCGCCGCCGTTCCGCCGGTGGGATGCCGCCGCCGGTCCGGCGCCGTCCGGTGCTGCGGCGTCAGCGCTGGTGGTTGGCGGGGCCGGCCGAGTCCACGGCGGAATCGGCCGCGGCCTTCACCCACGGCTCGACGTCCTGGCTCTGGGTGAGGCTGACATAGACGGCCAGCGAGTGGAGCACGTACCGGTGCGTGCGGCGGATGAAGCCCGACTTGGTGGCCCGGTCGGTGTCCCGCCCGGCGTCGCAGACCTGCGAGCCGGCCCCGCTCTTCGGGCAGCGGACACCCCAGTCGTCGTCGTACACGCCGTCGAGCGAGCTGTAGAGCGACTTGGCGGACGCCAGGTCCGGCAGCGGGAGGACCCAGAGCACGACCATGATGCGCTCCGACTCGTCCAGGTAGACCCCGGTGACCATGTCCCCGCAGCCGGACTTGCGCAGGACGGACCGCAGGCTCTCCTTCATGCCGGTGTCCACGCACGGGTGCACCCCGGAGGCGGTGCGCTTGTAGCGCACGCCCTTGCCGTCGACGAACGAGGAGGCGAGCAGCGCGTCGGCCGTCAGCGGGGTGCGGTCGGTGGTGGCGCTGTCCAGGCTCTCCGGGTCGAAGGCGGGCGTACCCGTCGCGGTGGGCCGCTCGGTGGCGGGCGCGGGCCGGGGGGAGGGCGTGCCGGGCGGGGTCGAACGGCCGGTGGGCGACTGCGCGGGCGACGTCCTGGGCGGGGTCGTCGGGGCCGTCGGGGTCGAGGGCGACGTGCCGGCCGCCGCGGCGCCCCGCCGGGGCTTCACGCAGAGCGTCCGTGCGCCGGACCGCGTCGACTCCCGGATGACCGTGCCGCCCTCGCCGGCTCCGCTCGCGCCGCACCGGTCGGTGTCGCCGGAGGCCGCCACCAGCACGGTGTGGTCGGCCGAGGCCGCGAAGCACGGCACCTGCGCCCAGCCGCCCGCGCTGCCGCCGTCGGCGTCCCGGTGCAGGCAGTCGCCGCGGGCGGCCGTCCAGGCGGTACCCCTCAGGTGGAGCTCCTCGGTGACGAACTCGGAGAAGCCGCGGTTGCCGGCGTAGAAGCCGGCCGTGACGGCGACGGCGAGGAGGGCGGCGAGCACCCGCGCGGCCCGGTTCGGCCCGCTGGGGCGTACCTGCGGCGTGCGTTCCCGCGGCGACTGCTGCTGCGCCCGGTTGCCGTCCTGCCCCGGCGGCCGCTGTCGTTCGGCCTCCCGGTGCGGGGGCGGCTGGGGCGGTTCCAGCAGCCGCTGCGCCTCGGCGACGTCCGGACGGGCCGCCGGGTCCTTGGCCATGAGCCGGGTGACGACGGGCCCCAGCCGCCCGGCCCGCACCGGCGCCGGGGCCTCCTCGTACGCGACGGCGTGCAGCGCGGCGAACGGGTTGTCCCGCTGGAACGGGGAGACGCCCTCGACGGCGTGGTAGAGCGTCACCCCCAGCGAGAACAGGTCGCTCCGGGCGTCCCCGCGGTCCCCGCGCGCCCGCTCCGGGGCCATGTACTCGACCGAGCCGATGACCATCCCGTCGGCGGTCAGCGTGAGGGTGTTGGCGCTCGGCCGGGCGGCGATCCCGAAGTCGGTGAGCAGCACCTCGCCGTCGCCGGAGACCATCACGTTGCCGGGCTTCACGTCGCGGTGCACGATGCCCGCCCGGTGGGCCGTGTCCAGCGCCTTGAGCAGGGCCGCCGCGATGCCCACCGCGGTGTCCACGGGCACCGGTCCGCGGCGGATCAGATCGGACAGCGAGACCCCGCGCACCAGTTGCATGACGATCCACGGCACGCCGTCCTCGACCACGACGTCGTGCACGGTGACGATGTTCGGGTGGTCCCGCAGCCTGGCGGCGCTGCGGGCCTCGCGTTCGGCGCGGCGCAGCCGTTCGGTGCGTTCGGCGGGGGAGACCGTCGGCGGCAGGTGCAGTTCCTTGACCGCCACGTCGATGTGCAGCGCGGTGTCGTACGCCTGCCAGACCCGTCCGAAGCCGCCGGCCCCGAGCACCGCGTCCAGGCGGTAGCGGTCGCCGACCCGATCTCCGCGCTGTCTGCCCGCCACATCGCCCCCCGGTCGACGGTCGTCGGGACGAGCGGAGCGGATGACACCGTTCGCCTCCCTGTTCTTCGAGGATCTTCTACCACAGCGGGCGGTGGCCGGGTAGGTGGTTTCCCGGCCGCCCCCGTACGGGACCTGACCGATCGTCAGGATCCGGGTACGCAGCGCCGCCGCCGCACCTATGCTGGCGCCGGGAGGGGATTTCGGGTGATTCGTACAGGGATCGGTCCGCGGCTCCGGGGGAGGCCGCTCGCTGCCCCGGCGGTGCTGCTGGCGGGTGTGCTGCTGCTCGCGGGCTGCAGTTCGGACGGTGACGCGCGCAGCGGCGGCGCGGCCCCGACGTCGGCGGGGGGCTCGGCCTCGGCGGGCGGGCCGACCGCGGCGTCCGGGGCGCGGGTGGGCGGCCACCTCGCCCGCCCCGGCGGCAAGGAGGCGTACGCCTGCCTGCGCAACCTCAGGGCCCCCACCCCGGCGATCCCGGCGAGGGCGGCGGCCCGGTGATCGGCGTGGGCGACTGCGTCTACAAGGCGGTCGCCGTCGGGGGCCTGCCCGCCGGCCGCGAGACCAGGTGCGACGGGACGGGCGGCCGCAGGCCGGAGTGCAAGGTGGCCAAGGTGTACACCGTGAGCATCGCCCGGAACGCCACCCCCGAGAGCTGCCCGCCCGGCACCGCCTACGAGTTCTCCCTGCGCGCCGACGACCGGGTCCGTCTCGGCCCGATCGCCTGCACCGTACCGGTCTGACGGTCGATCAGCTCGACGGGCCGTCGGCGCGGTGCGCGGCGGCCAGGCGGAGCAGCTCGTCCACCGACCACTGGTCGTAGGCGTGCTCGCCGTACTTCGCGGCGAGCACCCGCCCGTCCGGGGCGATCAGGAAGTCGGCGGGGAGGCCGAGGCGCCCGCCCGGCTGCCGGGCGGCGGGCAGCGACTCGCGGCGGCGCAGCACCGTGACGGTGCTGCGCAGCAGGGCGCGCAGGATCGGCGGCCAGGCGCGCGGGTCGAGCAGGGCGCGGCGCGCTGCCTCGACGCCGAACTCCGCGTAGGTACCCCTGCCCGGGTCGGCCACGAGGGGGAACGGCAGGCCGGCCGCGTACGGGGCCAACTCCGCGGCGGGGGAGTGGAAGAACACCACCTCGCGGACCCCGGCCGCGGTGATCTCGGCGTGCCGGCGGACCACCGACTGCAGGTGCAGGTTGCAGACCGGGCAGCCGGCGAAGCGGCGGAACTGCAGGTGCACCAGCTGTCGCGGATCGGGCACGGCGACCGGTGCGCCGCCCCCGACCGGGGTGAGGCTGCGCGCGGTGATGCGCGAGCCGGGGTGCAGGCGTCCGCGGCCGGCGCGGGCGGTCGTGTGCGCGTTCGCGTTCTGCTGCGCGTCTGCGTTCGCGTTGGTGTCGGTGCTCATGTGCGCGTGGTCCTCCCCTGGGGCCGTACGGCACTCGTAGGCGTACGGCATACGCTTACCACTGTAGGCGTAGGGCCTACACTGTCAACCGCCATGCCACGACCACGTTCACTGACCCAGGACCGCCTGGGCGCCGCCGCCCTCGCCGTCCTCGACCGCGACGGCCTCGCCGGACTCTCGATGCGCACCGCCGCGGCCGAACTCGGGATGAGCACCATGGCGCTCTACCGCTACGTCAAGGACCGCGACGAGCTCGAAACCCTCGTCGTGGAACGGGTGTACGCCGCCGTCGACACCACGCCCCCGCCCGCCGGGCTGCCCTGGCCCGAGCGCATCGAGGCCCTGGTCCGGCGGCTGCGCGACGCACTCGGCGCCCACCCGGCCGCCGTCCCGCTCACCGTCGCCCACCGGCACCGGTCGATCGGCGGCCTGCGCTGGGCCGAGGCCGTGCTCGCCGTCCTCACCGAGGCCGGCCTCGACGGCGCGCGCCGGGTCGTCGCCCTGCGCGCCCTCGTCGGGTACGTGACCGGGGCGATCCAGCTGGAGCGGCTCGGCCCGCTCGCAGGACCCGGCACCGGCGTCATCGCCGACCTGCCCGCGGACGCCTTCCCGCACCTGCGCGCCACCGCCCGCAGCGCCCAGGACGTCGGCGCGGACGAGGAGTTCTTCGGCGGCCTGGCCCTCCTCCTGCGCGGCCTGGAGACCTGACGCCCGTACGGTCGGGGCCTGCCGCCCGCCCGCTCGGGTGCGGCCGAAGCCCGACCACCAGACCTGAACCGGCGTCAGCAGCCGGCGCGTTCCGTAGGCTTGCGGGCATGACGACGGCACCCTCCCTGGCCACCGCCCAGCGCTCGCTCGGCGATCCGCTGGTCCGCCACCCGCTGCTGCCGCCGCTGACCCGGGGCTGCCCGGCCACCGGTACGGCGGAGGGCCCCTACCCGGTCGAGGTGGACTACGACTACGGCCGGGTGCCCGCGGACTTCCTCACCGCCCGGCGGCCCGCCGGTGCCGGGCTCGACCGGTGGGCCGCGCTGCTCCCGCCGCTGGCCGCCCCGGGGCTGGGGGAGGGCGGCACCCCGCTGGTGGCGCTCGGCGACGGCCTGTACGTCAAGGACGAGTCGCGCAACCCCACCTGGAGCCACAAGGACCGGCTGAACCGGTGCACCGCCTCCGCCGCGCTGGCGGCCGGCGCGCCGGGTGTGGTGGTGGCGTCCTCGGGCAACCACGGGGCCTCCGCCGCGGCGTACGCGGCCCGCGCCGGGCTGCACTGCGTGGTGCTGACCTCGCCCGACACCCCGCCCGCCGTCGCCTCGCTGCTGGACGCGTACGGCGCGGTGGTGCTGCCCGTCCCGACCGCCGACCGCTGGCCGCTCACCGAGCGGATCGTCGAGGAGTTCGGGCTGTTCCCGGTCAGCAACCTCACGCCCGTCCACACCGGCAGCTCCTGGGGTCCGGAGGGGTACAAGACGGTCGCGTACGAGATCGCCGCCGACCTGGGCGTGCCGGCGGCGGTGTTCGTGCCGACCGGCTACGGCGAACTGCTCTTCGGGATCGGCAAGGGCTTCGCCGAACTGCACCGGCTCGGGCTCACCGGCGGCGTCCCGAGGCTGTTCAGCTGCGAACCCGCGGCGGGCGGCCCGCTGGCGGCCGCCGTCCGCGCCGGACTGCCGGCCGCCCGGGTGGAGGTCGGCGCCACGGACGCGTACGGCATCGACTGCGAGGTCGGCGGCTACCGGGGGGTGCTGGCGCTGCGCGGCAGCGGTGGCCGGCCGCTGTTGGTCGACGACCGGGCGATGCGTGCGGCGCAGGCCGAACTGGCCTCCGCGGGAATGTGGGTGGAGCTGTCGGCGGCGGCCGGCCTGGCCGGGCTGCGCACCCTGGACGAGCCGCCGGCGGGCCCGGTGGTGGTGGTCTCCACGTCGAGCGGCTTCAAGGACCGCGGCGTCGGCACCGGCCGTCCGGTACCCGCCGACCCCGCCTGGGCGGCCGTCCGCACCCGGCTGCGGCAGGAGGGGTTCCGGGGCTGATCAGGCCAGCGGGGCCGGGGAGTTGGCCTCGGGGACGAGCAGGGTCGGGGCGGCCGAGCCGTCGGCGGGGGCGGCCCAGACGTCGTTGGTGCCGTCGGGGCGCTGGAGGGCGTAGGCCACGGTCGCGTCGTCGAGCCAGGCCGGCTGGTCGTCGACCGAGTGCGGTTCGGGCAGCCGGGTGACGGCGCCGGTGGCGAGGTCCATCACGGCGGGGCGCCAGCCCTTGGCGGGGTCGGCGTCCACGGCCTGCTTGTAGGCGATCCGGCGGCCGTCGGGGGAGAGCGAGGGGCACTCGACGTTGTCGGCCAGGGTGCGGACCGTCCGGGCGGCGAGGTCGCCCTCGACCAGGTAGCGGTGGCCGTCGGTGGCGAGGGTGGCGTAGAAGCGGTTGTCGTCGGCGGTGAAGGTGACGCCCCAGTAGTTGACGTCGACGGCCCGGTACGGTCGGCCGTCCCGGGTGATGGCGAAGTCCTCCAGGGTGGTGAGCAGGTTTCCGCCGGTGGTGTCCAGGATGCCGGTGCGGGTGGAGAACGCTCCGCCGGCGTAGGAGTCGCCGCCGACGAAGACGGTCCAGGAGACCATCCGGCCGCTGGCGGAGACCCGCAGGCGGTTGGGGATGCCGGTCAGCTCGATCTTCCGGCGCTCGTTCGACCTCCGGTCGGTGACCAGCAGTTCGGGGCCCTTCAGGGCGCCGGCGGGGGCGAGGCAGGCGACGGTGTCGGCGGCGGCGTAGGCCCGTTCGCAGCGCAGCGTGCCGACCTCGCGGTTCCCGGCCGGGTGCTGCCGGGAGACCGAGGAGAGCAGGCCGTTGCTGAGCACCTGGATGCGCGGGCCGCCGGCGGCCTCCTCGGGCGCGTCCGGGTCGGGGCCGGGTGCGCCGGCGGCGGAGACGGGCCGGGCGGGTGCCGGGTCGGCGGCGTCCAGGGTGTAGCCGATCGCGCCGGCGCCGAGCAGCAGCCCGGCCAGGGCGGCGGTGAGCAGGCGGGCACGGGGGGACAGGTTCACCGGGTCTTCTCCGCGGGGTCGTCGGTCAACAGGAGGGCGGTGGCGGCCAGGGCGGCGAGGACGAGCAGGGCCGCCGCGCGGGAGGCCGCGGCCGGGCCCCACCACTGCCAGGCGAGGCCGAAGAGCACCGAGGAGGCCAGGTAGGCGAGCGCCTGCCCGCTCTGTACCAGGGCGATGCCGGTGGTCCGCAGCGCCTCCGGCAGCCGGGGGCCGGCCAGCGCCATCAGTACGCCGTCGGTGGCGGCGTAGAACAGGCCGTGCAGCACCAGCACGGTGACCAGCAGCGGCGTGCCGCCGAGCGGGCCGTGCAGCAGCAGGTAGGCGCCGGCCAGGGCGGCGTGCCCGCCGAGCAGCATCGGCAGCCGGCCGATCCGGTCGGCGAGCGCCCCGAGCGGTGCGGCGAGCAGCAGGTAGACCAGGCTGGTGCCGACGGCCAGCAGCGGGAACCAGCCGAGCGAGAGCTGTTCGCGGCGCTGGAGCAGCAGGTAGACGAAGCCGTCGCCGATGGTGGCGAGGCCCAGCAGGCCGGCGGCGAGCACCAGTCGGCGCACCGGTCGCTCCCGCAGCAGGCCGAGGGCGGCGCGCGGGGAGACGGCGCGGGCGGCCGGACCGGCGGGCAGGGCGGCCCGGTGGTCGCGGACGAAGAGCAGCAGCACCAGGACGCCGAACGCGGCCACGCAGAAGCTGGTGACGAACACCGCGTCGAACGCCTCCCCGGCCACCGCGAGCACCGCCAGCGCCAGCAGCGGCCCGGCGAAGGCGCCGGTCGCGTCCATGGTGCGGTGCAGGCCGAACGCGCGGCCGAGGCGGTCGGGCGGGGTGGAGAGGGTGATCAGGGCGTCCCGGGGTGCACTGCGCAGGCCCTTGCCGGCCCGGTCGGCGGTGATCACCAGCCCGAGCGCGGTCAGCGAGGAACCGGCCGCCAGCAGGGCCAGTTTGGCACCCGCCGAGATCGCGTACCCGGCGGCCGCGACGGCCTTGCGCCGCTGCACGCGGTCCGCGAGGTAGCCGCCGACCAGGCGCAGCAGCACGGTGGCGCCGCCGTACAGGCCGTCGATGACGCCGTAGGCGGCGGGGCCGAGGTGGAGGGCGGTCATCAGGTAGAGCGGGAGGACGGCGGTGACCATCTCGGAGGAGATGTCGGTGATCAGGCTGACCGTGCCGAGCGCGACGACGTTGCCGCTGACCAGGGACCAACGCCGGTGCCCGGGGCGGGATTCGGCGTCGGCGGCGGGCGGGCGGCCGAGGGTGGAGAGGTACACGGGTGGCCTTTCGCCGGAGGGTGCGGCGGGGGCGCGGCTCGGCCGGGCCCCCGCCGGGACGCGGGATCAGTGGCAGCCGTTGGTGCCGCTGTCGCTGTACGTCCTGCCCGCCTCGGGGACGAACTGCCAGGTGTAGCCGTTGGGGTGCAGGGTGAACTTCAGCACGCCGTAGGTGTCGCTGTTGCGCGCCTCGCTGTTGGGCTGGATGGTGCCGAAGCCGTAGTGGCTGGCGCCGCCCATGCCGGCCACGAAGTGCCGGATGCCGCGGGTGGTGTCGAGCCCGCCGCCCGGGTTCATCGGCGCGAAGCGCTCGTACTGGTGGTTGTGGCCGGTGACGACGACGTCGGCGTTGTAGTCGTACAGCGCCTGCACCAGCGGGGTGACCGCGGTGTTCGGACCGTGGTTGGAGCCCGAGGTGAAGCGCGGGTGGTGCCAGTAGGCGAGGGTGCAGGGCTTGGTGCTGGCGGCGAGGTCGGCGCGCAGCCACTGCTCCTGCGCGGAGCCGGAGCTCATCGCGATATTGGAGTTCAGCGCGACGACGTGCCAGTTGCCCAGGTCGTAGGAGTAGTAGCCCTTGCCGGGCTCGCCGGCCGCGGCGCCGAAGTAGCCGTAGTAGCCGCTCGCCCCGCTGGTGTTGTACTCGTGGTTGCCGGGGGACGGCTTGGTGCGGGCCTTGTGGCGGCCCCAGGTCGGTGCGTAGTAGCTGGTGAAGTCGGAGGCGCTGCCGTTGGGGTAGGCGTTGTCGCCGGCGTTGAACACCGTGCCGGGGATGCCGTCCAGGAGCTTGGCGGTGGCCTCGTCGCCGGAGCCGGAGTTGGCGATGTCGCCGGCGCCCACCAGGACCGGGTCGCCGCCGCCGGTCGGGGTGGGGGACGGGGTCGCGGTCGGGGTGGGGCTCGGTGTGCCGGTGCCGGTGGTGACGACCAACTGCGGTGCGGTGGCGCCGGATTCGCGTGAGTCGTAGTCGGCGCCGTTGCTGGAGGTGGAGGTGATGCCGATGCTGAAGGTGCCGTTCGCGGTGACGTACGAGGTGACGTCGACCTCGTACCAGCCGTTGCGGGCGACCTGGCCGAGGGTGCCGAGGGTCTGGCCGTCGACGGCCGGCTGGTTGTTCCAGGTGACCCCGGTCTCCGACCAGGTGGTGCTGCTCATCGCCCGGAAGGTGCCGCCGTTGTCGCTCTCGGAGCCCGACACGTCGTCGGTGTGGATGCGGAGCTTGGCGCCGGTCACCGGGGCGGTCAGGCCCGAGACCGTGAACTTCAGGAACGCCCGCTTGGCGGGGCTGTTGTCCACGCCGAGCTGCCCCGAGGTGCCGTAGTTGGTGCTCGGGCTGGAGCTGTACGCGTAGGTGTCGGCCACCGGGGTGAAGGTGGTGGTGGCGACGGCCGCCGTGGCGGAACCGGCGAGGGCGGTGACGGCCAGTGCGCTGGCGGTCATCGCGCCGGCGGTCGCCGCGACGACGACTTTGCGTCCGGGCATGGCAGGACCCTTCGTGAGTGGGGGGGCGGTGCGTCGCCGAACGTTAGGGACGACAGCGGGCCCCCGGGTGATGGCCGATGCCTTCCCCGGTGTCGGTGTGATGAACGGCAGGTGCGGCAGGGCGCGCGGCAGTGACGCACCGTTGGTTGCGCGCCGGGCGCACGCCTTCCGCGACGGCGACTCGGCCCGCCCTCCGGTCGGCGCCGCCCTGCGCCGTTGCGCCCGGCCGACCGCCCCCGGGGCCGTGGCGCCGTGCCGACACCCGGCGGTCCCGGGCCCGGACGCGGCGGGCCCGGACGCGGCGGTGCCGCGGCTCGTCCCCTCGACGAGCCGCGGCACGGCCTTCCTCCCGGTCCGGTCGGGCGCGGGGCCCGGTGGGTCCGGTGGCTTCCTTCAGCGGTCCGGCGCGGCGCCGGCCCCGGCCGTCAGACGGCCTGCCAGAGCGCCGGCACGATCGGCGGCTCCCAGCCGACCTGCGCGGTGTGGCCCTGCAGGCAGCGGTAGGAGGTGCCGTTGTACGTCACGGTGTCGCCGGCCTTGTACAGCGTGCCCGCGGCCCAGGTGCCGCCGCCCGGGTCGCCGCCGGTGACCACCAGCGAGTAGGTGGTGGTGTGGGTGGCGCTGCCGGTGCCGGTCACCGTGATGGTGTAGGTGCCCGCCGGGGTGGCCGATCCGACGGCGACCGTCAGGGTGGCGGAGCCGCCCGACTGCACCGAGGACGGGCTGAACGAGACCGTGGTGCCAGCCGGGGCGCCGGAGGCGGTCAGGGCGACCGTCTGCGCGGAGCCGGCGGTCGTCGTGGTCGCCACGGTCGCCGTGGTGCTGCCGCCCGGCGCGGCGCTGCCGGAGGCGGGGTTCACCGCGAGGGAGAAGTCGTTGGTCGGGGTGGTGCCGCCGACCGAGGTCTTCCACAGGGTGTACGCGACGCCGTCGGCGGCGCGGTTCAGCGCGGTGGCGTTGATGTTGGAGGTGGTGTCGCACGCGGCGTGGTAGCAGGGGTCGTACGAACGCCCGGCCGTGCCACCCCACTTGGCGGCCTGCGAGGAGCTCTTGGTGGCGCTCGCCCCGGTCGCGTACCCGGAGGTCGGGATGCCGGCCTGCTGGAAGGAGTAGTCGTCGGAGCGGCCCTGGCCCTCGACGTTCTCCTCCGGCTGGAGGTTCAGCGAGTCCCAGTACGCCTTCATCGGCGCGGAGGCGGCGGAGTTGAGGTTGTTGACGAAGTAGCCGCCGTTGGTCGAGCCGACCATGTCGAAGTTGTAGTAGGCCTTGATGGCGCTGCGCTGGGCCGCCGGGAGCTGGTTGACGTAGTGCTTGGAGCCCTGCAGGCCCTGCTCCTCACCGGTCCACCAGGCGAAGCGGACGTGCCGGGTCAGGGTCGGGTTCTGCTGGGCGAGGGCGAGCGCGTTCTCCAGCAGGACGGCCGAGCCGGAGGCGTTGTCGTTGATGCCGGGGCCGGCGCCGACGCCGTCCAGGTGCGCGCCGAACATGGTGACCTGGTCGGCGGGGCCGCCCGGCCAGTCGGCGATCAGGTTGTTGGAGCCGTAGGTGCAGGTGGTGCACGCCTGCTCGGTCACGGTGTAGCCGGCCGCCTGCAGCCGGCCCTTCACGTAGGCCAGCGACTGGGTGTAACCGGCGGTGCCGGTACGGCGGTTGCCGCCGTTCTGTGCGGCGATGGTGCCGAACTGCGACAGGTGCGCCTGTACCTTGGCCACGTCGATGTCGGGCGCGCTGCCGCCGGGGTTGCCGCCGCCGACCGTCAGCGTGTACTGCGCGGTGTGGGTGGCGCTGCCGGTGCCGGTCACCGTGAGGGTGTAGGTGCCCTGCGGGGTGCCGGCCGAGGTGGCGACGGTCATCGTCGAGGACGAACCGGTCTGCACCGACGCCGGGTTGAAGGTGACGGTGGTGCCGGTCGGCTGGCCGGAGGCGCTCAGGGCGACCGTCTGGCCGGTGCCCGAGGTCACCGCGGTGGAGACCGTCGCGGTGGCGGAGGAGCCGGGCTGCACCGAGCCGGAGCCGGGTGCGACGGCCAGCGAGAAGTCGTTCTCGCCGGACGGCTGGCAGGTCGGGTCACCGGGCTGCGCGGGCACGCTCACCGCGTCCCAGGCCGCCCTGGTGCGGGTGAAGAGGGTGCAGCCCGGGTCGAGGTTCTTGGCCGCGGTGAGGGTGGCGGTGCGGTACTTCTTGTGGGTCATGCCGCTGGTCTTCAGCAGCATGCCGCCGTAGAACACCCGGCCGGCGTCCTTGATGCCGATGCCGGTCACCGTGGAGCTGTTGCAGGTGGGGCTGGTCGGCTTGCCGCCGCCGGGGTTGGAGCCCTCGGAGAGCAGGTAGAACCAGTGGTTCAGCGGGCCGGCCGCCGCGTGCACCTCGGTGCTGGGGATCGAGGCGGAGTAGCAGTTCGGGTGGCTGCTCACCAGCGAGGGGTTGTGCATGTTGCGGATCGGGCCGCGCCCCACCAGGTTGACGGTCTCGCCCACCAGGTAGTCCGGCGCGTCGTACGGGCTGCTCTGGTTGGCGTACGCCTCGGTGAGCGCGCCCATGATGTCGCCGGTCGCCTCGCCCAGGCCCGCCTCGTTGTTGGCGCCGCCGGGCGTGAACTGGTCGATGCCGTGGCCGAACTCGTGGCCCACGACGTCCATCGAGGCGATCCACTCGTTCGCCTGGTTGTGCCCGATAGAGATCGAGGAGCCGTTCCAGTAGGCGTTGACCTCGTTCAGGCCGACCTTGACCGGCCAGCTGCCGCCGTTGCCGTTGTGGCCGTTGCGGCCCAGCCACTCGCGGAGCATGTCCCACTCCTTCTGCGCCGCGAACATCACGTCGGCGCAGCCGGTCTCCTTGCTCGTGGGGTTGCCGGTGCCCCAGGTGTCGCTGGACTTCGAGAACACCTGGTTGGTGCCGTAGTCCGCGCAGCTCAGCCCGGGGCGGCTCGGGTCGCGCAGCGAGAAGGTGCCGCCCGAGGAGGTGGTGTTGATGGTGATCGGCGAGGGGCCGTTCCACTTGCTGTTGATCGTCCCCGCGCGGACGTCGTCGTAGCTGTCGATCACCTCGCCGGTGCGGGCGTCGACGAAGACGTGCAGCCGGCTGGGGGCGGTGCCGGTGCTGCCGGTCACCACCGTCTCCCAGGCCAGCTTGGCGGTCTCGTCCTTCACCCGGACGACCAGGCGGCGCTCCTCGACGCCCTCCACGGTGGCGAGCTTGCCGCGCGCGGTCCGCTCGGCGTGGGCGGCGCTCACCTTCGGCACGGTCGGCACCCCGACCGGGCCGGTGGCCGCCGACTGCAGGGCGCGGACCCGGCCCTGCCCGTCGGCTATCACCACCGCGTCGCCGCCGACCACGGGCAGCCCGCGGTAGCTGCGCTCGTACGCGACGGAGAACATGCCGTCCACCCAGGGGGTGACGGTGCGGCGCTCGTAGGTCTCGCCGGGGCCCTTGGCCAGCGCGTCCAGACCGGCCGCCGCGGCCTGGTCGGCGGCGGAGACGGCGGCCGACAACGCGCTCGGCGGGGCGGGGGGTTGGGGCTGGGGGGCGGCCACCGACTGGACGGTGGCGGTGGTCATCAGACCGGCGACCACGGCCAGGGTGGTGCCGGCGGTCAGTAGTCTGCGACGGTTCGGCCGGTATGGCATCGAGGCTCCTCGGAGGTGGGGGGTCCTCGACCGCGGACGGTGCGCCCGGATGGGGCGCGCCCGGGGGCCGTCGGGTGGACGGCGGGTGTGGGAGGAGGGTGTCCGCGTTCGGGTGCGGGAACACTCACACGCCGTCATGGCCCGGTCAATGCACCTGACGTGGCGTTCGGTCCATTGGCAAGTTCTGTCAAACCCCAGTGGTCGAGACCGCGGTCTCTACCACCTCATGTACGAAGCGGCCCGCATCCAGTACCGTCCAGAGACGGCGGACGGACCGGCCGTACGGCCCCCCGGTCCGCCCGGACGGCCCGCGGGCGGGAGGGGCACAGCGCATGGCGGACGGCACGGCCACCCCGGCACCCACCACCGGCCCCTGGCAGCACTTCGGCACCCGACTGCGCCACTGGCGCCGCGCCGCCGGCCTCACCCAGCTCCGCCTCGCCACCGCCGTCGGCTACGACAACACCGCCATCAGCAAACTCGAACACGGCACCCGGCGCGCCGCGGCCCCGCTCGCCGAACTCCTCGACGCCCGGCTCGGCGCCGGCGGCGACCTGCTCGCCGCCTGGCACACCGCCGAGGACCAGGCCGAACGCCGCCCCACCGGACCGCTCCGGCCACCGGTCCCCGGCCCCGCCGACGCCGAACCCGGCCCCGGCCCCGGTCCCGCCGACCGTGCCGGCTCCGACGTGGCCGGAGCCGACCCCGGGCAGGGGCCCGCCGCCGGACTCCCCGCCCACCTGCTGCCCGAACGGCTGCCCGACTACGGACTCCTCTGCCCACTGCACGGCGCCGACGGCTGCGCCGTCCCCCCGCTCGCCGAACTCGCCGCACTCCACCGCGCGTTCTGCGCCCCCGCCGACCCCGGCCACGGCGCACCCGCCCCGCTCGACGCCGACACCGCCCACGCCCTCGCCGCCCTGCTCGCCGTCCACCTGCGGGCCGGCGAGGAGCACCCCCAGGCCGGGCTGCCGTCCGTCGAACACACCCTGCGCGCCATCCTCCGCCGCCTCCCGCACACCCCCGGCGGGCCCGGCCTCCCACTGCTCCGGCTCGCCGCCGAACACGCCCATGCCGCCGGCGGACTGCGGATGCGCCACGGCCGCAACGCCACCGCCATGGCCTGCTACGACCGCGCCCTCGACTGGGCCCAGCTCGCCGACGATCCCGCCACCCGGGTCGCCGCACTCAGCGACATGAGCACCCTCGCCCGCCTCGACGGCGACCCCGCCGCCGCCCTCGGCTACGCCCGCGAGATCGCCCGCGCCGCCCCCGGCCGGCACTGGGCGGGCGCGATGGCGCAGAGCTACCAGGCCCGCGCCCACGGGCTGGCCGGCGACGTCCACGAGACCGTCCGGCACATCGGCCGGGCCCGGCTGCACCTCGACCACATCGGCGCCCGCGACGAGTCCGACGCCCCCTGGCTCTCCATCGCCTCCATGCACCTGAGGGTCGAGTCCGCGGCCGCCGCCGCCCTGCGCGACGCCGCCGCAGCCGTCGGCGACGCCCGCCTCGCACACCGCGCCCTGGACGCGGCCCACACCGCGCTGCGCCTGCTGGGCCCGCAGCAACTCCCCAGCGCCCGGCTGCTGTTCACCGTCCGGGTGGCGGACTGCCACCTGTGCGCGGACGACCCGCAGGCCGCCCTCGACGTGCTCACCCCCGCCCTGGCCGACGCCCCCGCCACCGTCCCCGCCCTGGTCGGCCACGAACTCCGCCTCCTCCGCACCCGCCTCGCCACCCCCCGCTGGCGCCACCCCGACCTCGCCGCCGCCGGCCGCCGCCTCGCCGAACTCGCCCCTTGACCGGGGGTCGGGAAGCCTGCACCTGCGGGCCGGGCGCCTCGTCGCGCTCGCTCCGCCGGCCGCGGCGTGCCCGTTCAGTCCGCGCGGCGCACCGGCTCAGTCCGCGCGGCGGACCCGGCAGCGCAGGCCGCGGAAGGTCGACGAACCCATCTCCGGGTTCTCGTTCCCGTCGGAGGTCAGCAGGTTCACGTTGCTCTCCTGCCAGCCGCCGTCCGCCCCGCGTTCCGGGTACCACCAGGCGGCCGGGGCCACCACCACCTCGGGGGAGATGCGTTCGCTGAGCCGCACCCGCAGCCGGATCCGCCCGGCCCGGGTGGACACCTCGGCCCGGTCGCCGTCCGCCAGGCCCTCCCGGGCGGCGGCCTCGGGGTGCATCTCCAGCAGCGGCTCCGGCTCCTTGGCGCGCAGCGACGGCAGGTCGCGGAACTCGGAGTTGAAGTAGAACGGCGAGTGCGCCGAGGTCAGCAGGTACGGCCCGTCCGTGGGGTCGCCGACCGGCGGGCCGGGGACGGGCAGCGGCGGGTACCCGAAGGCCCGCAGCGCGTCGCAGCGCAGTCCGAGTTTGCCGCTGCGGGTGCCGAAGCCCCGTTCGCGGTACTTGTGGTACTGCAACGGCGTGGCCCGGTAGTGCAGTTCGGCCAGCTGCTTCCAGTCGGTGCCGATCGGCTCCAGCCGGGTGTCCAGTGAGTCGCGGGCGTCGGGCCAGAAGTCCGCCGACAGGCCCAGCCGGTGGGCGAGTTCGGTGAGGATCCACTCGTCCGAGCGGCAGTCGCCGACCTGGGCGAAGGCGCGCCGGGCGGCCACGTAGTGCGCGTGCTCCACGATCTGGTCGCGCTCCAGCCAGCCGCCCACCGGCAGCACCACGTCGGCCATCGCGGCGGTCGGGGTGAGCCGCAGGTCGGCGGCGGCCAGGAAGTCCAGCCGCTCCAGCGCCTGCCGGATTCGCGCCGAACCGGCGTAGTTCAGCAGCAGGTTGCTGCCGTGCACCAGCATCGTGGTGACGGGGTACGGGGCGGCCGGGTCGAGCACGGCGTCCCAGACCGCGCCCGGGTGCGCCCAGCCGGACATCGCCAGGATCCGGTGGCGGTCGCCGCCCAGCCGCTTGGCGGCCTGCTCGGGGGCCAGCAGTTCGGCCCGTGGGAAGGAGCGCCGGCCGTCGATGCCGGGCGGGTCCCACAGCACGTCTCCGCCGGGCCGGTCGATGTTGCCGCAGATCGCGGAGAGCAGCAGCAGGGCCCGGCAGGTGTGGAAGGAGTCCCGGTGCTGCTGCGGTCCGGTGCCCAGTTCGATGGCGGCGCTCGGTGCGGCGGCGTACGCGAGGGCGGCGGCCCGGATCTCCTCCGCGGGCACCCCGACCTGCTCGGCGACGGCCTCCGGAGCGTAGTCGGCGACGTGGGCGGCGAGGTCCTCGAAGCCCACCGTGTACTGCTCGACGAACTCCCGGTCGTACGCCCCGGCCTCGATCACCGTGTGGATCATCGCCAGTGCGAGCGCCGCGTCCCCGCCGGGGCGGACCTGGAGGAAGCGTTCGGCGCGGGCGGCCAGCGAGGTGCGCCGCGGGTCGACCACGACCATCCGGGTGCCCGCCCGGACGGCCGCCAGCAGCCGGGTGCCGATCACCCCGTCGCCGTGGGTCAGTGCCTTGTTGGAGCCCCACACCAGCACCAGGTCGGGCCCGCCCTCGTAGTCGCAGAAGGTGAACCCGCCCAGGGTGAGGATCCCGGCCATCACCCGCGGGTAGAAGCAGACGTGGGCCGGCCCCAGCACATTGGGCGTGCCGAAGCTGTTGGCGAACCGGAACAGCCACTCCTGGTAGTTGCGGTCGGTGCCCTGGGCCACCACCACCGACTCCGGGCCGTGCTGCGCCCGCGCCTTGTCCAGGGCGGCGGCGATCCGGTCCAGCGCCTCGTCCCAGCCGATCGGGCGGTAGGCGCCGCTGCCGCGCGGCCCGGTGCGCAGCAGCGGCTCGGTCAGCCGGTCCGGGTGGTTGAGCTGTTCCAGCGAGGCCCGGCCCTTGGCGCACAGGAAGCCCCGGTTGTTGGGGTTCTCCGGGTCGCCGTCCACGGCGGTCAGCCGGCCGCCGGCCACGGTGACCAGTGCCCCGCAGCCGCCGTGGCACATCCGGCAGACCGTGCGGTGCCGGCCGTCCTCGGCGGTCACCCGGACGACCGGGAGCGGACGGCGGTGCCCATCGGCGGGCGACTGCGGGAGCATCGGGCCTCCGTACGTGGGTCAGCGCGGGCGGCGCCCGTGCAGGTCGGCGTGGGCGTGCAGCAGTTCGCGGCAGGTGTCGTCGTCGACCGGCCGGATCGCCTCGCGCAGGGTGAGCCCGGAGGTCCGGGCGAGCCGGGCGCGCAGCCAGTCGGCGACGTCCTCGGGGTGGTGCTTGGCGCCCTCGCGCAGCGCCCAGCCGAGCGCCTTGCGCACGAAGAACCGCGAGTCGGTCAGCAGCGGGTCGGCCAGCTGCGCGAACTGCGGGAAGTAGTGCGGGAACTCGCCCCGGTCGCGGAGCGCCAGCAGGTAGGAGAGGATGCCGCCGCGGCGCACCCACTGGTGCTGGTCACGGCTCCAGTGCAGGAAGTCCTCGGCGGTCTCGGGCAGGCGCAGCAGCATCGCCCCGGCGCCCTTGGGGGCGATCAGGTCGACGTGCGCCCAGGTCTCGCACTCGCGGAGCAGCTGTTCCAGGTAGGCGGTGTCCTGGCGCTCCAGCAGGTCGGCGCGGCCCTCGATGAGCAGGGCGGCGCAGGAGCGCGACTCGTGGACGGGCGGCGCCCACAGCTCCTCGGTCAGCTCCAGCAGGGTCTCGCGGTCGAGCCCGGGCCGGCGGCGCAGGAAGTTCCGCACCACGGTGCGCATCGCGGGCAGCGGTACGCCGATGTGCTCCAGCGGGCTCTTCAGGTAGGCCTTCTCCCCTTCGGCGCGGCCGGGTACGGCGCTGTCCTCCAGCGCGGACCTGAGCTCGTCGGCCAGGACGGCGGCGGGCTCCGCGGCGGCGGGCTCCGCGGTGGCGGAGAAGGAGTGGGGGCGGGGGGTGTTGCGGGTCACCGAGGTCTCTCCGGGTGGGACGGGGCCGGACGGGCCGGGCGCAGTGGCCCGACCCGTCCGTTCGACAGTGGTTCTCTGACGTTAGGTCAGCTGGTGCCGTGGTAGGGGAAGGTGAGCTCGCCGGCCCACAGGTACTCGGAGGCCGGCCGGCCGCTGCGCCCCTCGGTGTAGCGGAAGACGTCCTGCCAGATCGCGCTGACCTTGTCGTTGCGGTAGGCGATGCTGGGGCCCTGCTGGTCGTACCAGCGGACGATCTCCAGGAAGAACGGGCCGGTGGCGTCCTCGCCGAAGTAGACCACGGCGCGGTCGCCGGTGGTCAGCTTCTCGTCGCGCAGGGTCGGCCAGTCGCGGGCCATCAGCTCGTGGAACTCGGCCACCTTGTCCGGGCGGACCAGGTAGTGGGCGAGGCCGGTGTAGGCGTCGTCCTCGGGCAGGTCCGGCTCGTCCTGGAAGTAGCCCATCCGGTGGACGATCGGGTAGTCCACCGGCGGCCGGCCCTCGCGGGCCTCGGTGATGGCCGACATCTCCTGCCAGATCGCGTTGACCTCGGGGGTGTTGAAGGCGCGGCTGACCGCGTTCTCGTCGACCCAGGTGACGATCTCGAAGAAGACCGGACCGTGCTCGCTCTCGCTGTGGTACACGGTGGCGGGCTCGTCGGTGACCAGCCCGTTGGCCTTCAGGGCGGGCCAGTGGCGGGCGATGATGTCGCGGGCCTGCTCGGCACAGCCGGGCTTGACCATGTACGTCGCCATCATGTGCGTGGACAGCACCACGGGGGACTGGGACATGGGATGACTCCTCGTTGCGGGTATGCGGTGTTCGGTCTTCGGCGGTTCGGTGGTCGGTGGCTCAGCGGCCGGGTGTTCGGTGGTCGGTTGTTCGGTCACCCCTTCTCCGCGGCGGCCTTGTCGCTGCCTGCGCCCTTGGTACTGCCGGTGGCCTTGTCGCTGCCCGGGGTCCGGGCGGCGGGCGGCCGGGGCGCCCCGAAGACGGGCGCGGGGACGTCGCGGATCAGCAGGTAGGCGGCGATCCAGCCGACCGCCAGCAGTGCCACTGGCAGCAGCAGCCCGGTGTGCATGGCGCCGGTGAAGGCGTCCGCGAAGGCGTCCTGCACCTTGGCGGCCTGGGCCGGGTCGGCGCCCGCCACGGCCGGCGGCGGGCCGCCGCTGCCGATCTTCAGCGCGCCGTCGGTGAGCGGGGCGAAGGCCTGCTTGAAGCCCTCGCGGGCCTCCGCGGGCAGGGCCAGGGCCTGGGTGTCGACCCAGTCCCGCAGGCCGCTGGAGAGCCGCAGCGAGAGCACCGCGCCGATCGCCGCGCTGGCGAGCAGTCCGCCCACCTCCTGCGCGGTGTTGACCAGCCCGGACGCCACCCCGGCCTGCGGCGGCGGCACCTGGCGCATCCCGACGCTGAACAGCGGCGAGAAGACCAGGCCCATGCCGAGCCCGGCGAGGACGAACGGGCCGAGCAGTTCCAGGGTGCCGGTGTCCGTCCCGGTGACCAGGACGAACGATCCCAGCCCGGCGGTGAAGAAGGCGAGTCCGGTGAGGATGACGGCCTTGCCGGAGCCCTTGTCGGACAGTTTGCCGCCGATGCCGGCGACCAGGGCCGAGGTGAGCGGCATCGCGGCGATGGTGAACCCGGCCCGCAGCGGCGACATGTCCAGCACGATCTGCAGGTAGAGCGAGATCGGCAGGAACGCCCCCAGCATCGAGAAGCCCATGATCGCGGCGATGATGTTGGCGGAGGCGAAGTTGCGCAGCCGCAGCAGGTCGAAGGGGAGCAGCGGTCCCGAGCCCTGGTGCCGGCGCTGGTCGAAGGCGAAGTACCCGAGCACCAGGACGCCCGCCGCGATGGAGGTCCAGGCGGTCGCCCCCCACTCCAGGCGCTCGCCCTCGATCAGGCCGAACGCCAGCGCGGTCAGGCCGAGGGTGAGCAGGGCGGTCGGGAGCAGGGCGAGCGGTTGGCGCTTGCCGGGCCGGTAGTCGTGCACGTGCTTGAGCACCAGGTAGGCGGCGGCCAGGCCGATCGGCAGGTTGAGGTAGAAGATCCAGCGCCAGTCCAGGTAGCTGACGATGACGCCGCCCAGGGTCGGGCCGGTCAGCACCGCCAGCCCGGAGAGCGCGCCGGTGAACCCGAAGGCGGCGCCCCACTTGGACGGCGGGAAGACCATGGTGACGATCGGCAGGATCTGCGGGGCGAGCATCGCGCCGCCGATGCCCTGCACCGCGCGGGCCGCGATGAGCACGCCCGCGTTCGGCGCCAGGCCGCACACGCAGGAGGCGAGGACGAACGCGGCCAGGCCGTACAGGTAGACCCGGCGCGGGCCGTACAGGTCGCCGAGCCGGCCGGCGACGACGAGCAGGGTGGCGTAGCCGAGGATGTAGGCGCTGAACACCCACAGGCCCTCGTCGAGGGAGGCGCCCAGGCCGGACATGACGTCCGGCAGCGCGATATTGACGATCGTCATGTCCAGCAGGGTCATGAAGAACCCCATGCTGAGCACGCCGAGAATCAGCCAGGGGCTTTTGTCCCGGCTTTGCGGGGAGGACATACGTGGCTCATTTCTTGGAGCGCCGGAAGCGGGGAGACCGGTGGGGTCGAGCCGGGTGCGCGGAATTGCGGACGGGCGCGCCGGAATCGGCCGCCCTGCTGACGGGCCGGCGCGAACGGAGGTGTCGGTATCGAACGGGCGAATGGATCGGGGGGTGATTCCGGTGCTGCCGGCGGTGGCCCGCGGGGGCTCAGTCGGCCCGGCGCAGCAGCACCGCGTTGGCGTCCAGCTTGAGGACGTCGGTGGGGAGCTGGAACGGCATCAGCGGCCCCGCGGCGAAGCGGTCGGACGGGAAGTGCCGGGCCAGCGCGGGCGCGTCCACCGCCTTGAACGGGAAGGACTCGCGCCGGCTGCCGCGCAGGTAGAGCAGGCCGCCGGGCCGCAGCAGCCGGGCCGCCTCGGTGGCGTACCGGTCGCGGTCCTCGGCGCCCAGGTGGTGGAAGCAGCCGCGGTCCACCAGCAGGTCGAACTCCTCGTCGGGCAGGTCGAGCGCCCGGACGTCGCCGACCAGCAGGTCGACCTCCAGGCCGAGTTCGGCGGCCCGGGTGACGGCGATGCCGACGGCCTCGGCGCTGATGTCCACGCCGGTCGCCCGGTACCCGGCGCGGGCCAGCGCGACGGTGTCCCAGCCGGTGCCGCAGCCCAGGTCGAGCGCGCGGGCACCGGGGTCGGGCGGGGTGGCGGCGAGGAATCCGACCAGGTCGGGGGAGGGGGCGCTGAGCTCCCAGTACTGGTGGTGGTCGCCGGACCGGTAGGCGCGGTCCCAGTCGAACGTGGTCGTGGTGGTACTGCCGGGGGTCGTCGCGGTCATGGTCGTAAACCCCTTCCGGAGGCGCGCCGGACCGCACCGTGCGGTCGGCGGGGCACGCCGGCGGGCGTGCACGGGGGGAGGTGGCCGTCGGCCGGGGCGCCGCCCGCGGGCGAGGCCGTGGCGTACCAGCCGACCACCTCGGGCCGCCCGGGCGACAGCACGGGCGAGCCCCGGTAGACCTCGTAGCGGGGCCAGGTGGCCCGCAGCGGGGGGCCGGCCGCCGGGGCGACGTGCCGGTGCCGGACCGGCGGCTCGGCCTGCGCCGAACCGCCGCGCCACAGCATCAGCCGCTCGTTCAGCACCGGCAGCACCCGGATGCCCAGGCTGTCCCGGCGGGGATCGAGCAGCGACAGCCCGGCGGCCCGCTCCCGGGGCACCGACAGGCAGGCGTCGAAACGCCGGCGGTCGGGCGCCGTGGATTCCGGGTCGTCGTACAGGATCTCGATACCGACGGTGCGGTCGTCGGAAATCCCGCGATTGAACAGGAATGCGGTCAGCCGCAGCCAGGTGGCCTCCCTCGGGGTTCCGTTCGAGGGGTGCCGGAGGCTGATCACGAGGAGGGGTCTGGGGAGCACCGGGAACCATTCTGCGGCCCCCGTGATTTGCGCACCCATTGTGTGCGTCTTATTCACAGGGGTGACGCTACCAACGGGTCAGCTCCCGCGTTTGACTGTCCTGGACACGTTCGGCACGGAATCTGCGGCGGGCCCGACCCGCAGCAGTGCCGCGGCCCGCGCGACGCTGCGCGCCAGCTCGTCCACCCGGGCGCCCAGGTCGGGGTCGACGGGCCGCCCGTCGGCCGCCAGGGCCGTCCGGGCCCCCGGCACCGCGACCTGCTCGGGCACCATCCAGGCCCGGTACCAGCGCACCACCAGCCGCAGGTGGTTGAGCGCGTTGGCGTTGGAGCGCCCGCCGAGCGCGCTGATCGCGCCGAAGACCTTCCCCTCCACGTGCTCGAAGTCCAGCAGGTCGAGCGCGTTCTTCAGTGCGCCGCCGACCGTGCCGTGGTACTCCGGCCCGGCCAGGATGATCCCGTCGGCGGCCCGGACCTCCTCGCGCAGCAGCTTGACGTCCGGCCGGCTCGGCCACGGGTCCTGCTTGTCCCCGTTGCAGAACGGCAGGTCCAGCTCGCGCAGGTCCAGCAGCGCCGTCCGGCAGCCGTCCGCGTCGAGCACGGCGAGGGCCCGGCGCAGCAGCACCTGGCTGGTCGAGGCGGGCCGCATCGAGCCGCCGAGTCCGAGGATCCTCGGCGGCCGGTGCGGGCTCACTCCTCCTCGCAGATGGCGTCGGCCGGGCAGCAGTCCATGGCCTCGTACACCAGCTCCTCCTCGTCCTCGTCGGCGGGTTGGCGCGCCACGTAGGTGTAGCCCGCGGCGTCGTTGCGGACGAAGGAGTCGGGCGCGATGCACCGGCAGGTGTCGCAGTCGGTGCACTCGGCGTTGACGAAGAACCGCCCCGGCACGTTGTCCGGCAGCCGGGCCGGGGTCGGGAAGCCGCTCACGGGTGGCTCCGCCCGGCGTGCACCAGCTCCAGCACCCGCTCGGTGTCGGTGCGCAGCAGGTGCCCGTAGGTGTGGCCGAGTTCGTCCTCCGGCGCGTACGCCAGCAGCTCGACGCCGTCGAAGCCGGCCAGGTAGTCCAGCACCCGGCGGACGTGGTCGGGGGTGTCGACGCACAGCCCCAGGTGGGACATCAGCGCCCGCTTGCGGTCCGGCTCCAGGCCGGCCCAGTCGCCGTGCGCCCGGCAGGTGAAGAACTCGACCTCGGTGCCGCGCGCGGTCCGCAGGTTGATCCAGTGCCCGGGGGTGCCGTGCACCCGGGGCGCGATGTGCGAGGGCCCGCTGGAGACCCGGCCGGCGTCCGGGTGCGCCCGGACGGCCTCCAGCCACTCCTCGAACTCCTCCTCGCGCTCGTAGTCGCCCAGGTAGACGGCGACGTGGTGGAGTCCGGTCAGCCGCAGTGTGCGGGCGTCCAGCGGCTGGCCGAAGAAGCCGATCAGCGCGTCCGCGGTGGTGGTCGACCCGGCGACCCGGTCGGCCCAGTCGAGGACGTCCTTCAGCAGCGGTTCGCGGTCCGCCCCGGTGGGCAGCCGCTCGGGGGCGGGGTAGAGCAGTCCGGTGGCCATGGGGCATCAACTCCGTCGACTGGTGAGGTAGTCGGTGATCAGGGTCTCCAGATCCTGGTGGCCGGCGTAGGGCTTCAGCAGCTCCTGGTACAGCTCGGGCCGGCGGCCGTGCAGGCAGAAGTAGAGGCTCTTGCGGAACGACAGGTCGACCTCGCGCAGCTCGCGGACCCGGTCGAGGTCGAGTTCGGCGAGCAGCACGCCCTCCTCCTCGTCCAGCGAGCCGAGCAGCTGTTCGGGGGCGGCGACGGTGCTGTGCCCGGCCACCGAGATGGAGACCTGCCGCCCGGCCCGCTCGCCGGTCACCTCGCCGACCGCGCTGGCCAGCAGGGTGCAGCAGACGTTGAACGCCGAGTTCGCCTGGATGCAGGGCCGGGTGATGCCGATGTTGCCGCGCAGTGCGGCGCCCGGCACCGCGATGATCTCGGCCCCGCGCAGCGCCAGCATCCGCGGCACCTCGGGGATCCAGAAGTCGGAGCAGACGCACACCCCGAGCCGCCCGAACGGGGTGTCCACCAGCACCAGGTCGTCGCTGGGCGAGACGGTGACCATCTCGGCGGCGAAGCGGTGCGTCTTGCGGGCCTTGGCGGCGATCCGGCCGCGGTCGTCCAGCAGCACGGCGGTGTTGTAGTAGCGGTCGTCCTCCCGTTCGACGACGGTGCCGCAGAGCAGGTAGCAGCCCTTGGCGCGGGCGACCTCCGCCATCCGGTCGATCACCGGTCCCGGCACCGGCTGGTCGATCACCCCCTGGAGGTGGGCGCGGCCGGGGAAGTAGAACGGCGGGCCGAGGAAGAACTCGGGCAGCACGATCAGCTCGACCTCGGGGACGGTGTCCAGCAGGGCGAGCGTACGGGCGAGGTTGACCTCGGGGTCGAGGTCCCAGAAGGTCTGGATCAGCGCGACCCGGGGCCGGCTGGTGGCGAGCGAACGAGCAGTCATCGGGGTCGGGCTCCGTCCGGGGTGTCGGTGGCCCAGTCGGGCAGCGGCCCGTCCGGGCGGGTGGCGGCGGTCACCGCCAGGCCCAGCGGCGAGCGCCGGAAGTCGGCGGCGAACGGCGCCGCCGCGCGCATCCGGCGCAGCTCGTGCAGGTCCAGGTCGGCGGTCAGCAGCACCTCCTCGCGGTCCGCCTCGGCGAGCACCGGCTGCTGCTTGCGGAAGTCCCGCGAGTAGGCGCCGATCGCCAGTGGGCTGCGCAGGATCGCGCTGCGCCCCATGTAGGTGAGGCCGGCCAGGGTGTTCTCGCCGGTGGCGCTGGCGAACAGCACGTAGGCGCAGTTCTCGGCGGCCCGGGCGAGCAGCATCTGCCGGACCGGCTCGGCGAAGGGCCGCAGCAGCACCGAGGGGGCGACCACGATCTCCACGTCGTCCGCGAACAGCCCGCGCAGTACCTCGGGGAACTGAACGTCGTAGCCGAGCGCGAAACCGATCCGGCCGAGCGGGGTGGGGAACACCCGGGCGCCGGTGACACCCGTGACGAAGTGCGCCTCAAGGTCGTACACCATGGTGCGCCGGGCGGTGCCGGTCAGCGTCCCGGTGTCGTCGAGCAGGACGGCGGTGCTGTGCACGTGCTCGCCGGAGCGCTCCAGCACCCCGGCGGCCAGCCAGACGCCCAGCTCGCGGGCGAGCCCGGCCAGCCACGCGGTGGTGGGGCCGGGGACGGCCTCGGCGATCTCGTGGCTCTTCGGGAGGTTGAGCGCGGTGGCGAACACCTCGGGCAGGACGACGAGCCGGCAGCCCTCGTCGGCCGCGGCGCGCACCAGCTTCTCGGCCCGGGCCAGGTTCTCCGCCCGGCGGTTGGTGGCCACGGACAGCTGGACGACGCCGACCCGGTACCGCCGGAGGTCGTCGGTGGGCATGGGCGGTGCTCCTTCCGGTCGGCGGGTGCGGCACCCCGGGGGTGCCGCACCCGCAGCTGACCCGACGTCCCGTCAGTCGAAGATCCGGTCGTAGATGCCGGGCTCGCCGACGGTGTAGCCGGTGTCCCGGGGCCGGGAGGAGACCACCAGGTTGATGCCCTCCTTGGCGACGCTCCAGTGGCCGAGCCCGACCTGCTCCAGCAGTTCGGTCATCTCCTGCGTCGAGTACGAGGCGCGCAGCGAGCGCATGAACGCGCCCGCGTCGCCGCCCGCGTACTGCAGCACGAAGGAGACCATGCCCTCGTCGGCGTCCCGGGCCAGGTCGTACAGCAGCACGGTGCCCTCGGGGCGGCAGACCCGGGCCAGTTCGGGCAGGATCCGGGCGGGCTTGTCCCAGCGGTTGATCGCGCAGAAGCTGAAGACCACGTCGAAGCTGTCGTCGGCGAAGGGCAGCCGGGTGTACCGGGCCCAGTCGCAGGCGAAGTCGCCGCCGTAGGACACCAGGTTGGCGAAGATGGTGTTCTCCCGGGCGACGTCCAGGAAGGCGTCGTTGGTGTCCAGCCCGGTGAAGACGGAGCCCGGGTGCAGGGCGGCGAGGCGCAGCGACAGCAGGCCGCTGGCGCAGCCGATCTCCAGCACCTCCTTGTCCGGGCCGCAGTCCGGCCCGATCAGCTTCATCATGTGCTGCATCGGGATGATCATCGAGGTGCGCACGCTGCGGTCGTACGCGCGGCACTCGTCGGTGGTCTCGAACGGGTCGCCCTGCGGGGCGCGTTCGGCGAGGTCGAAGATCCGCCCCCGCCGGCGGTTGGTGGTCTCAGAACTGGACAAGGGGGAGTCCCTTCCGGCCGTCGGTGCGGTCGATCTGCCACTTGAGGATCTCGGTGCTCGCCGAGGTCGGCTGGGGGAGCCGGTGGTTGGCGTCCGAGTAGAAGGTCTTGGAGATGTTGTCGATGTAGTACCAGCCCTTGGGGTAGGTGACCTGGATCGCGTCGTCGTCGACCTCCAGCAGCCCCTTGGCCACCAGGTCGTCGACCTTGTCCTTGAAGTACTCGTACGGGTCGACGCCGTGCCGATCGCGGTAGACCGCGCGCTTGACCCGCAGCAGCTTCAGGCCGAGCACCAGGCTGCGGCAGCGCTGCTCGTGCTCGTCGGTGTAGGCGCCCATGACGACCGGCAGCCGGCCCTCGTTGCAGCGGCTGATGTACGCCTCGATGTCCGGCTCGTTGAGGTACATGTGGTTGTTGAGGTAGCCGTACGCGCCGGAGCCGATGGCCACCATGTCCCCGCACCGGCCCCAGATCTGCGACAGGTGGTCGGTGAGGTAGAAGGTGTCGGTCTCCAGGCCGCGGTACGGCTTGGAGCCGTCCTTGAGCACCGGGTAGGTCTTCACCCCGGCGGCCTCCCACTCGGGGCGCATCGGCTCGATGAAGTCGTTGTAGGTGAGCGCCAGGTAGCCGGCGTCCATCAGGGTGGTGTGCAGGTACTGGTACATCGCGTCGGCCTCGCGGGTGCTCGGGCACGGCGGGGTGGCGCCGCTCTGCAGCGCGAAGAACACCTCGGAGCCGGGCATGACCGCGTAGTTGTAGACCGAGAACGAGGTGACCGGCAGGTCCATCAGGGTGCGGATGTCCTGCTCCCACAGCGCGGGGGTCTGGCCGGGGATGCCGATCATGTAGTCGATGCAGAGGTTCTCCAGGCCGCTGCGGTCGATGAGTTCGATGGTGCGGGTGGCGGACTCGCCGGTGTGCGCGCGGGCCCGGCCGAGGTAGCGCAGCAGCGGGTCGTGGAAGGTCTGCACGCCGAGGCTCATCCGGTTGACGCCGTGCTTGAGCAGCACGTCCAGCTTGTGCTGGTCGACGTCGACCGGGGTGGACTCGATGGTGATCGAGCAGTCGGCGCTGAAGTTGAGCCGCTGCTTCATGAAGCCGAGCAGGTCGTCGAGCTCCTCGGCGCGCAGCGTGGTCGGGGTGCCGCCGCCGAAGTAGCCGGAGGTGAAGACGGTGTCCTTGACGTGCGGCAGCTGCGCGTAGAGGTCGATCTCCCGCTTGAGGGCGGTGATGTAGCGCTGCACCAGGGTGTTGCGGGTGGAGAACTTGTTGTACGGGCAGCTGGTGCACACCTGGTTGCAGAACGGGATGTGCACGTAGAAGGACGTGGTCTTGGGGAACTTCTCGCGCGTGGAGTAGATCTGGTCGGCCGTCAGCGGCTTGACGTCGCACGGGTACCAGCGGACGAACTCGATGTCCCGCTCGGGGTAGTCGCGCCAGAAGCTCGGGGTGTCGAGGAAGTTCCGGGTGATCGGTTCCTGGGTCATGCTGCCTCTCCGGTCGTCAGCGTGCACGGGTGTGCTCGACGGTGAGCGCCATGGGGCCCTCCGTTCGGGTGGTCCAGCCGGCCGTCCCCGCGGCGTCGAGCCGTTCGCGCAGTTCGGCGCAGGTCCAGGCGCCGCGCAGGGAGTCCAGGTAGGTGCGCAGGCGGTACGCGCCGTCGGGGGAGTCGTCGGCGGCCATCTCGCGCAGGGTGTATTCGAGGATGAACGGATCGGGGTCCCGCCGCAGGTCGTTGACCAGCAGCCGGCCGCCGGGGGCCAGCGCGCCGGCCAGGGCGGTGAGCAGCGGGACGGGTTCGGCGCACTCGCCGAGCGCGTGCACGCTGTAGACCAGCGCGTACTGCCCGGGCGGCGGCGCGGCGCCGGGTGCCCAGTGCCCGACCGGGACGGCGCCGCCGAGGCGCCCGCGCTGCAGTGCGACGGCCTCCGGGTCGGTGCACAGCACCCGCAGGTCCACCGGCCGGCGGGCGAGCAGCAGCGCCGCGAACCCGCCGTAGCCCGGCCCGACCTCCAGCACCGGCCCCTCGTCGCAGGCCGCCTCCAGCAGGTCGAGGAACTCCTCCTTGTAGCCGTTGCGGGCGGCCACGTACCGGTCGTACGCGGCGCGCTCGGCGGCGGTGGCGAGCGGGTGCCGGGTCGGGGTGCGGACGGCTGGCAGCAGCCCGGTGGCCATGCCGCTCACACCTCCCTCAGCAGGGCGAACAGTTCCCGCTCGATCGCGCCGACGGCCTGCAGGGCGGTCCGCAGCTCGTCGGCCAACTGCCGTCGCACCGGCGCGAGCTGGCCGGCCGCCTCGGCGCGCAGGACGGGCAGCCGCTCGCCGAGCCGGGCGGCCCGGGCGAGTGCTCCGGCGCTGCCGTCCAGCAGTTGGGCCTCGCGGCCGCGGTAGGTGGTGCCGAGTTCGGCGAAGGCGGGCGTCCAGTCGGGCAGCAGCAGGGCGATCACCCGCTCCCACCGCTCCGCGCTGTCGGCGCAGAGCAGTGCGGCGTCGCCGAGCCGGTGGTCGCCGGTGAGCCGGGCGGACTCGGCGAGGAACTCCCGGAACAGGTTGCGGAACGCGTTGCCGCCCGTCCCGGCCAGCTCGAAGTCGACGTAGGCGGAGGCGAGTTCGTCGACCACCGCGGGCGCGGGGGTGTCGCCGAGCAGCAGGTGGTGCAGCCCGGCCCCGTACGAGTCGAGGCCGCGCAGCCCGAAGGTGGGCACCGGCGGGTGGAGCATCGCCCGGCAGGAGTACCGGATGCCCTGGCGGATGTCGTCCTCGGTGGGCTGCCGGGCGGCCTTCCAGTCGGCCCGCAGCAGCGCGTGCCGGGGCGGGAACGGCTGGTGCCCGGAAGCGCGGGCGGTGGCCAGTTCGGCGGTGGTGAGGGTCAGCGGGCGGGCCGGCCGGTCGGAGACGGTGACGGTGCCGGCCGCCGGGTCGTGGCCGGTGACGACGATCGCGTGCGCCCCGAAGTGCCGGGTGGCCTGGAACCAGGGCAGGTGGAAGAGGTCGGCGTAGACCACCGCGGGGCGGCCCGCGTCGAGTTCGGCGCGCAGCTCGCGCCAGGCCGCGTCGGGGTCGTCGGTGACGGCGATCTCCAGGTCCAGGCCGACCCCGGCCGCCATCCGCCGGGTGAACTCCGGGAACGGCCCGTTGCGACCGCCGGTGAAGCCGCGCCCGCCGGGGGTCGGCGGCAGGTGCATGAAGTTGATGCCGCCGGCCAGGCCGAACAGCATCGCCTCGCCGATCGGCAGGCCGTGTGCGGCGAGCTGCTTGCCGAGTGCGGCGGTCTCGCAGTGCGCGCCGCCGTGGCGGATGTCCGGGTGCGCGGTCGTCATGCGGGTCCTCCCGGGGTGGCGGGCCGCTCGGCCCACGCGGCCCAGGCGAGCGCCTCCGGGGAGTCGGGGGCGGTCGGGGCCGGTGCGGTGGCACCGACGGGCAAGCGGCCGTTCTCGGCGGCGAGCTCGTCGAGCACCGAGCGGGTGTAGGGGTTGGCGTCCGAGGGCGGGTAGTCCAGGGCGGTGCCGACCAGGACGTTGCGGATCGCGGCGCGTACGATGTCGGTCGGCAGGCCGCGGCCGGTGAGTTCGGCGGCCAGGTCGGCGCAGGCCCGCAGGGCGGCCTTGGTGGCGGCGCGGTTGGCCGGGCCGACGCACTCCTCCGGGCCGAGCACCACTTCGCCGAGGTCGGCGGCCAGGGTGCGCAGCAGGCCGATCCGGCGCGGCGCGGAGGTCACCAGCACGGTCTTCAGGCCGAGCGCGACCGCGGTGAACTGGCAGACCGGTTTGAGCCCGACCACCTCCACGCCCAGGTCGGGGAGCCGCTCGGTCGGGACGCTGGTGGCCAGGTTGACGAAGAGCGGCCGGCGCCCGACCCGGTCGGTGAGTGCGGCGAGCCGGCGCAGTGCCGGTTCGGTCTCCTGCGGCGGTACGCAGAGCAGCACGGTGTCGGCGGAGGCGATCACCTCGCGCTGGTCCATGTCCGGCAGCGACAGGTCGGCGGCGACCCGCCGGGCCACCCCGGGGTCGCTGTCGTTGAGCAGCACCGGGAACCGCTCGGCGAGCCGGTCGGCGAGCACCGCGCCGAGCCGGCCGAGGCCGACCACGGCGATGGTGCCGGGGTCGTTGTGCCGGGGCTCGGCGGGGTTCCCCGGGCGCAGTGCGGACGTCATGAGACCGCCTCCAGGTCCTCGATGGTCAGGCTGCCGGGCTTGAGCATGCGGTCCATGGCCCGCCGCACCTGGGCCCGGTCGATCGGGGCGACCGCGGCGGGCACCCCGAACTCCTCCTCCACCCGGGCGGCGACCGCGGCGCAGAGCGCGAGCGGGTCGGCGCCCTCGGCCTCCACCCGGATCTCCAGGAGGTCGCCGGCCGCCCCGGCCGCCCAGTAGAGGCCGGCGCCGTCGGTGCCGAGCACGGTCTGCTCCAGCGCCAGCTTGTTGATCCGCCGGCCGGCGACCGTCAGCTGTTCGCTGACCCGCCCGTGGTGGGCGAGCACCCGGCGCGGACTGCCGCAGGCGCAGGGCTCGGCGGAGACGGTGACGAAGTCCCCGCTGCGGTAGCGCAGCAGCGGCATCGCCCGGTTGCTCAGCGAGGTGATGACCAGTTCCCCGGCGGTGCCGTCGGGCACCGGCGCGGTGGTCTCCGGGTCGATCACCTCGAACAGGTGCCGGTCCTCGGTGAGGTGCAGGCTGCCGCGCTCGCAGACCAGCCCCAGCGAGTTGGTCTCGGTCGAGCCGTACGCGTTGGAGAGCCGGACGCCCCAGAGCGCGGCGATCTTCTCCAGCTTGGCCGCCGAGCAGGTCTCGCCGACGTACAGGAAGGTGCGCAGCCCGATCTCGGCCGGGTCGCGCCCGGTGTCCCTGAGCATGTCGTACAGCCGCAGCGCCCGGCTCGGGGTGCAGACCAGGGCGGTCGGCCGGACGGTCCACATCATCTCGACCATCCGCTCGAACGGGCAGACCAGGCTGAGCGTGCCGACCGGCACGACGGCCGCGCCGACCTGCTCCAGCGCCCGGTCCAGGTCGTACGAGGCGAAGGCCAGTTCGTACGGGATGGCGATGAAGGTGAGGTCGCCGGGGCCGAGGACGTGGCCGACCGACTGCTCGACCGCGACGTTGCCGCGGATCCAGTCCTCGTAGGTGATCATCGAGGAGGTGGGGCTGCCGGTCGTCCCGGTGGACTCGCCGTAGCGGATCAGCTCCTCGCGGCCGACCGCGAGCAGCCCGAACGGGTAGCCGCCGCGCAGCTCGGCCTTGGTGGTGAACGGCAGCCGGCGCAGTTCCCCGGGGCCGCTGGGCCGCTCTCCGTGGTGCGCCCGCCAGCGCTCCCGGTAGAACGGGGAGTTCGCGAAAGCGTGGTCCAACTGGCGGGCCAGCAGCGCGTACTGGTGGTCGGCGACCTGGTCGGGGCTGAGCTTCTCGAAGGCCGCCAGATCGGCGAGCGCGGCCTCCCGGATCTCCGGATAGCGCAGGTGCGGCGGTCGGCGGTCGGTGCTCACCGGTCATCCTCTCCAAAGGTCAGCTGGGTCTTGATCCGGGTGCGGGGGTCGAGCGCGAAGGCCTCGGCGGCGCGTTCGGCCGGCAGGCGGTGGGTGACCAGCCGGCCGGCCTCGTCGGGGTGGGCGGCCAGGAACTCCTGGGCACGGCCGAAGCCGCCGGTGCCGCCGATCGAGCCGACCAGGGTGAGCGCGTTGGCGACCAGCAGGTCGGTGCGCAGGGCGGCGCTGCGGCGCAGGCCGAAGGCGAGCACCCGGCCGCGCGGGACGGCCGCCGCCAGGGCGGTGGAGAGCCCGTCGGCGCCGCTGGAGGCGTCCACCACCAGGTCGTAGCGGGCGTGCGCGGTGAGCGCCGCGTAGCCGCCCGCCGGTGCGCCGGCGGGGTCGGCCGGGTCCGCGGGGTCGGCCGGTTCGGCGGCCGCGCGCACGGTGGCGCCGGGCAGCAGGTCGGCGACGGCCCGCGCCTTCACCGGGTCGGCCTCCAGCAGCTCCACCCCGCCGACCCCGTACGCGCCGGTGAGCAGCAGGTACGAGGCCAGGCCGAGGGCGCCGGCGCCGACCACCAGGACGCGGTCCTCCGGTACCGGGGCGACCCGCTCCAGGCCCTGGGCGGCGACCGCGAAGAACTCGCTGAGCGCCAGCAGCCCGGGCCCGAGGCCGTGGGTGTCCGGGTAGAGGTAGCGGCGGTCGACGGTGCGCAGCCGGGTGGAGAAGCCGTCCACGGTGAGGCCGAACTTCTCGATCCGGGTGCAGACGTTGCGGTCGGTGCCGCAGCGCTCGCACGCCCCGCACCAGCGGGAGCAGTCGCCGGTGACCCAGGTGCCCACCAGCGCCCGGCCGTTGGTGCCCGCGTCGACGACCAGCCCGGACCACTCGTGGCCGAAGCGCAGCGGGTAGCTGCTCGGGCCGCCGTAGCTGCCGTCGAACAGGGCCTGGTCGCTGCCGCACAGGGTGATCCGGTCGACCCGGACCAGCACCTGGTCGGCGCCGAGCGGTGCGTCCGGCTCGCGGGCCTCGCCGACCTCCAGTCTGCCGGGGCCGGCCAGCCGCAGGTCCGCCCCGGCGCTCACCGCGGGCCGTCCAGCGGCGGGAGGTGGTCGTTGAGCTCGGCCTCGATCCGGGCGGCCTCCGCGCGGGCCATCGTGATCCGCTCGCGCAGGCTGATCGAGTTGAGCCCCCACCACAGGTACCAGTTGTCGTTGGCGAGCACCCGCGCCTGGATCTCGTCGAGCAGCGCGTCGTCCTCCATGACGGCGCGCGAGGCGTAGTACTTGGGCACGATGAATCGCTCCGTTCCGGTGATCATTCCCTCGGCGACGGCGGTGGCGTGCAGGGCGGTGCCCCGACAGACGCGCAGGCCGAGCGTCCAGAAGGCGTGCACCTCGGGGGTGGCGGGCGGGACGAGCTCGTCCATCACGTCGAAGGTCTCGCGCACGGAGTCCCGGTCGTCGCCGGGGCTGCCGATGAACAGGCAGTGCTCGACCCGGATGCCGGCCGCGGTGAACTTCCGGTGCGAGTCGACGATCTGGCGCCGGCGGAAGTTCTTCTTCAGTCCGCGCAGGATCCGGTCGCAGGCCGAGTCGGTGCCGAACTCCACGTAGTAGCAGCCGGTCTCGACCATCAGGTCGACCAGTTCGGAGGTGACGTTGCCCGGGTTGACCATGCAGGACCAGGGCATCCGGATGCCGCGCCGGACGAACTCCCGCAGCACCTCCAGCGAGTAGTTCAGCGGCAGGTTGAACACCCCGTCGACGATCTCCAGGACCTCCAGGCCCTCGTCGCGCAGCCGCTCCACCTCGTCGGCGACCCGGCTCACCTCGTCGAACTTCACGCCGGTGCCGTCCACCAGGAAGTTGCTGCAGAACACGCACTCCAGCACGCAGCCCTTCTTGGTCTGGATGGTGGCCGGCACCTTGAGGCTGCGGTCGTGCGTCTCGTACGAGTAGGCGAAGTACCGCTGGTCGTACAGCGCCGGATCGGGCCGGGCGGCCTTGCGGTAGTCGATCCGGAAGACCGGGTCGCGCCGGTGGTAGCCGCCGCCGGGACGGGGCCGGATCACCCCGGGCACGTCCTCCGGCTCCCGGCCGCGCTGCAGGTGCTCCAGCAGCGGCTGCACGGACTCCTCGGCGAAGCCGGTGATCCCGTAGTCGGCCCGGACGAAGTCCATCAGGTCCTCCGGCACGGTGGAGAACCCGGGCCCGCCCAACAGCACCGTGACGCCCGGCAGTTCGTCGCGCGACCAGTCGGCGACCTCGCGGGCCAGCGGGGTGTAGACGACCGGCTCCAGCATGCTCTGCGAGTCGACGTTGCGGATCGAGATGCCCACCACGTCCGGCTCGAAGCCGCGCACCGCGGCCCGCACCACCGGCTCGTCGTCCTCCTCCCACATCAGGTCCAGCGTCTCGACCTCGTGCCCGGCCGCCCGCGCCTGGGTGGCGATGGTGACCATGCCGATCGGCAGCACCGGCCGGAAGGACTTCAGCTTGTTGATCGAGACGAACAGCACCCTCACGGCCGGCCCCCGTCCACCTCGGCCAGCACCGCGACCAGGCAGCGCAGCTGCTGCTCGCTCTGGTGCCAGTGCACGACCAGCCGCAGCAGGCCCAGTCGGCGGGCCACCGAGGCGATCAGCCCGCGCTGCTCCAGGGCGTCCACCAGCTTCTCCGGGGCCGGGTGGCGGACGGTCACCACGGTCAGCTCCGGCGCCGGGGCGACCTCGAAGCCGGCCTCGCCGAGCAGCCGCACCAGCAGCGCCCGGCGCTCCCAGAGCCCGGCCACCGCGGCCCGGTAGCCGTTCCGGCCCTGGGCGCGCAGCGCGGCCCAGGTGGCCAGCAGCGCGCCGCCCGGCCGGGTGCCGAGCAGGGCGTGGTGGTCGAAGGTGCCCCGGTAGTGCGAGGCGGTGCGCAGCGCGTCCAGGTCGTCCGCGCTGCGGAACAGCACGTGCCCGGACGGGATCGGCGCGCCGCCGTACTTGTGCGGGTCGAGGGTGACCGAGCCGACCCCGGGCACCGCGAGGCCGATGTCCGGCAGCGGCTCACCCAGCTCGCGGGCGAACGGCACCAGGAACCCGCCGGTGGCGGCGTCCACGTGCACCGGCACGCCGAGGGCGGCGGCGTGCGCGGCGATCGCCGGCACGTCGTCCACCGCGCCGGACTCCGAGCTGCCGGCGGTGGCCACGACCAGCGCGGTCTCCGGGGTGATCAGCGGCAGCAGTTGCCCGGTGTCCACCCGCAGCCGGGCGTCGGAGGGCACCCGGACGACCTCCACCGGCAGCAGGGCGGCGATCTTGTCGAAGGAGAAGTGCGCGCTGTCGCCCAGCAGCACCCGGGCCGGGACGCCCTCGCCGTGCCGCTCCCGGTGCCGGCGCACCGCGGCCAGCACGGCGAGCAGATTGGCCTCCGTCCCGCCCGAGGTGGACACCCCGTGGGCGCCCGGGCCGCCCATCAGGTCGGCCAGCATCGCCGTCACCTCCGCCTCGGCGCGCGGCAGCGAGGGGAAGATCCGGTTGTCGCCCAGGTTGGCGTGCTGGTGGGCGGCGAAGACCTGTTCGGCCACCGGCAGCGGCGTCGAGCAGATCGAGTTGAAGACCGTCCCGTCGCCGTAGCCGTGGTCCTGCGCGCAGAGCCCGGCCAGTTCGGCGAGCACCCGCTCCACCGGCAGCCCGGCGGCCGGCAGCGCGCGGACGGGCTCAGGCGGGGAGCCGGTGCGGGACGTCGAAGAACTGGGCAGCGTTGCCATGAGCGAGAGCCCTCACGATCTGCTCGGGAACACCATGGAGTCGGAGCCGGTGCACCGTCCTGGACAGACCCAGCGGATCCGCCGAACCGAAGTGCAGACCGGTGTTGAGCATCAGCCGCTCGGGGCCGAACCGCTCCAGCAGCCGCAGCACCTCGCGGTGCGACTGCTTCTCGCGGATCTGGAACAGCGCGTCCTGGCGCGGGGCGACCGCGATCCCGTAGCCGCCCAGGCCGCGCAGCTCCGGCCGGGCGGCCAGCAGGTCGATCCGCTCCTCGTCGAGGTCCAGCACGGCCAGCCGGGCCGGGTCGGTGCCGGTCCGCTCCACCGCCCCGGCCAGCCCCTCCAGCAGCGCGCGGAAGGCCCCCAGCGCGGGCGGCGACTCGACCAGCACCGGCAGCCCCCGCGCCGACGCCAGCTTCAACTGCCGCTCCAGCACCTCGATCTCGTCCGGGCTCCCGGTGCGCAGCGACAGTTCGCCGAGCGCCCGGACCCGCGGGTGGTCGAGGCGGCCCTCCAGCTCCTCGATCCCGGCCAGCGCCCCCGGCAGGCCCGCCAGGTCCGCCGCGTGCACCGCCAGTGCCACGTGCAGGTCGATCCCGTACGCGGCGGCCCGCGCGGTCTCGGCGACCGCCAGCCGCTCGAAGCGGGCGGCGAACGCCGAGCCCGAGTCGCGGGCCTCCAGCGAGGCCGAGCACGGCGCCAGCGCGGTGAGCACCCCGCTGACGGCCATCAGCTCGTAGTCGTCGGCGTTCCGCAGGTCGGTGTGGACGTGGTGGTCGAACAGCGGCGTCAGGCCGGCGCCGGCCAGCGCCCGGGGCGCGAGCGGCGGAGGGGGCGGCGGGGGCCCGGGAGCGGGCCGGTCGGCGGCCACCGCCGGTCTCAGCCCTGCTCGGCGCGCGAGGCGGCCAGCGCGGCCGTCAGCACCTCGCGGCTGCGGGCCAGCGCGAACTCGTACCGCTCCGCGTGGTTGTACAGCTCCACGCTCACGTAGCCGTCGTAGCCGCCGCGGTGCAGCACCGAGAAGAAGCCGGCGAAGTCGATGTCCCCGTCGCCCGGGATCTCGTGGTGGTGCACTCGGCCCTTGATGTCCTCGACCTGGATGATCCGGGTGTACGGCAGGTTCCGCTCCACCGAGCCGAGGTAGTCCTCCTCCACCACCCGGCAGTGGCCGAGGTCCTGGGCCAGCGCGAAGCGGTCCGAGGCGAGCGAGTCGGCCAGCCGGGCGACCGCGTCGTTGGTCTCCAGGAAGAACTCCGGCTCCGGCTCCATCGCCAGCACCGCGCTGCCCGGCCCCGCCAGCACCTGCCCGATGCCCTCCGCCAGCCAGGCGTGCGCCTGCTCCGCGGACACCTCCGGCTTGCGCTTGCCGGTCGCGAAGTTGACGTACGGGATGCCGAGTTCGTCGGCGATCCGGACGGCCCGCAGCACCAGGTCGACCCGGCGGGCCCGGCCCTCCGCGGTCGGGTGGATCAGCGACGGCTCGAACCGCTCCTCGCCGAGCAGGTTGTCCGCCCCGGCGGCCAGGCAGCAGGCGGTCAGCCCGGTGCGCTCCAGCGCCTTGCGGATCGGCTCGGCGTCGGACGGGCCGAACGCGAACGGGTCCAGGTGGGCCGGGTGCAGGGACAGTTCGATGCCCTCGTAGCCGGCGTCGGCGACCGCCTCGATCGCCCGCTCCAGCGGGACGGTGCGCAGGCCGTTGGCGTTGTAGGCGAGCTTGACCACGACAGTTCTCCTTGCTCCGTAGCGGAATGGACGCGACGTCACTTCTCGGCGGTGGCGTGCACGTGGAAGTCGTGCCAGGTGCGCAGCTCGATCCGGTGGAAGCCGGCGGCGCGCAGCATCTCCTCCAACTCGCCCAGCGAGAAGCGCAGGTGCACCTCCTCCGGGCCCGCACCGTCCGGCTGCCGGGCGTACCACGCCTCGATCTCCCGGTTGCGCTCCTTGTCGGAGGTCTTGCGGTAGTCGGCCAGCGCGACCCGCCCGCCCGGGCGCAGCACCCGGTGCATCTCGGCGATCGCGGCGGGCGCGTCGTCGGCCAGCTCGTGCAGCACGTAGGTGGAGACCACCAGGTCGGCGCTGCCGTCCTCGACCGGCAGCGGCACCACCGGGCCGACCGTGCGGGTCAGCCGCTCGGCCACCCCCTCCCGGGCGGCCCGCGCGGCCAGCACGTCCAGCAGCTCCGCGCTGCCGTCCACACAGTGCACCGACCCCTGCGGGCCGACCGCCCGGGCGGCCGGAACCGCCGCGTAGCCGGTGCCCGCGCCGACGTCGACCACCCGCTGGCCGGGGCCGGCGCCGACCGCGCGCAGCAGGTCCTGCACCTCGCCGAGCGCCCAGCGCAGCGGTCCGTCCAGCCGGTAGACCGTCTCGGCGATTTCGGGGGAATGCGCGGTGTTCATACGTAGACTCCGTTCGGCAGCAGGCCGGTTGGGGTGGGTCAGGCGTCCGCGAGGACGCTCTTCAGCAGCGGCTCGGGCACCGGCGTCTCGTGGTCGCCGTCCACCACGTGCACCCGCCCGACCTCGGGCACCAGGACGAAGCGCACCGCGCTGCCCGCCCGCCGCTTGTTGTCGCTCAGGATGACCTCGACGATCCGCTCCGGCGTGAACTCCCGCGGCACCGCCGTCGGCGCGCCCATCAGGGTGCCCAGGACGTGCTCCTGGCGCTCCAGCACCGCCGGGGCGGTGACCCCCAGCCGGATGCCCAGCCGGGCCGCCGCGCACATCCCCACGCCGACCGCCTCGCCGTGCAGCAGGCTGCCGCCGGACAGGAACTCCACGGCGTGGCCCACCGTGTGGCCGTACTCCAGGATGATCCCGGTGTGCCGCTCGCCCGGGTCGAGCTCCAGGATCCGCAGCTTGCTGCGCACCACCTCGTGGCAGACGCCCAGCAGGTTGTCGCGGATGCCCGGTACGCCGTCGGCCAGCAGCACCTCCAGCCGGTCCACCCAGGCGGCGTCGTTCACCAGGCCGTTCTTGAACGCCTCCACCAGGGCGCTGCGGTGCTGGCGCTCCGGCTCGCTGCGCAGCATCGCCACGTCCGCCCAGATGAACAGCGGCGCGTGGTAGACGCCGAACTGGTTCTTGCCCAGTGCGCCGTTGACGGCCTGCTTGTTGCTGAGCGTGCCGTCGGTGAGGTTGAGCATGGTCGTCGGGATCTCGACGAAGCGCAGCCCCCGGTAGACCATGGCCGCGGCCAGCCCCGCCAGGTTGCTGATCATGCCGCCGCCCAGCGCGCCGACCACCGAGTCCTTGGTGGCGCCGGCCGCCACCAGCCGCTCGCAGAGCGAGGTCAGCTCGGGCCAGCCCTTGGCGCCCTCGCCCTCCGCCACCGTGAGCAGGTTGACGGCGATGCCCGCCCGCCCGAGCCGGGCCGCGAGGTCGCGGCCGAACAGCTCGTACAGCGGATCGCTGGTGACCAGGTAGAACTCGTCGAACTCGTGCCGCCCCAGGTACTCGGGCAGCCGGTCCCCGATGGACTCGCCCAGGTAGTACGGGCAGCTGGGGCGGGTACCGCTGGACAGCTCGATGATGCTTCCGTCGGACACGTCGTTCCTTTCGCACGGTGGTCGGGATGTGAGGTGTCGATCGGCGGCCGCGTCCGGCCGTGCGGTCGGCCGTGCGCCCGGAGTGCGTCACCGGGTCCGCGGTGCGCCCGGGGCGGGTGACCGGCCGGTGGTGCGCCCGGCGTGCGGGACCGGGTCAGCGGTGGGCGAGGTAGCCGTCCAGGTCGAGCAGCCCGCTACCGCTCACACAGGCCACGATCACCTCGGACCGGCCGCTCTCCCGGGCCAGCAGCGCCCGTTCCACCGCGGCGCGCAGCGCGTGGCAGGACTCGGGGGCGATCAGCATCCCCTCGGTGGAGAGCACCAGCCGCCCGGTCTCGAAGGCCGCCGCCTCCTCGTACGCGACGGCGTCCAGCAGCCCCTCGCCGCGCAGCACCCCGATGATCGGGGAACCGCTGTGCTGGCGCAGCCCGCCCACGTGGGTCTCCGGCAGCTCGTAGTCCCGCCCCAGCGTGTACGACCGGCCGAGCGGGGTGATGCCCTCCGGGTCGGCGTGGTCGTAGCGCAGGGTGCCCCGGGTCAGCCGCGGCGCACTGGCCGACTCCGCGCCGAGCAGCAGCAGCCCGTCGCCGCGCTCCGCCTTCTCCGCCAGGAACGGGCCCATGAAGCCGCCCAGGTTGCTGCCGCCGCCGACGCAGGCGACCAGCGCGTCCGGCCGCTCGCCCAGGGCCGCCAGCTGCGCCTTGGTCTCCTGGCCGATCACCGTCTGGTGGATCAGCACGTGCGCCAGGTTGCTGCCGGAGATGTAGCGGGTCTCCGGGTGCAGCGCCGCGTGGTTGATCGCCTCGCCGATCGCGGTGCCCAGCGAGCCCAGCAGGTGGCGGCCGTCGCGCAGCAGCGCCTTGCCGACCGGCGTCCGGTCGCTGGGGGAGGCGTGCACCTCCGCGCCGAGCATCTCGATCAGCGCCCGGCGGCCGGGCTTCTGACGGGACGACACCCCGGCCCAGTAGACGACCGCGTTCAGCCCGAAGCGGCGCGCGGCCCAGGCGACGGCGTGGCCCCACTGCCCGGCGCCGGTCTCGGTGACCAGCGTGCCGATGCCCTGCTCGGCGGCGAAGTGGGCTTGGGCGACGGCGGAGTTGAGCTTGAAGCTGCCGGTCGGCAGCACGTCCTCGCGCTTCAGGTAGATCCGGGCCGGCGTGTCCAGGTACCGCTCCAGCGCCCGGGCCCGCAGCAGCGGGGTGGGCCGCCCGATGGCGGCCAGCTCCTCCCGCACCCGCTCCGGGATCGCGAGGAACGGCTCGGTGGCGGCGTCCTGGGCGCGGACGGCGTCCAGCCTGATCCGCTGCTGCAGGGCGATCCGCGAGCCCCAGGCGTCCTGCTCGGCCCCCTCCGGCTCGCGCGGCGGCGGCACCGGGCCCGGCAGGCTGGGCACGAGGTTGAACCAGTGCGACGGCACCTCACGGGCATCCGCCGGCGCCGGCACCGGAACGGGGTTCCACGGAGCGGCTGGGGTCGGGGCGGCAGGGGTCACGATGCATCCCTCTCGTCATCCGGATGGGGGAACCGTGCAGAGACAGTCTTCGCAGCCGTCCGACCGGGTGAGAAGCGGTTCGAGCGTTGTTGACCGGACCGGTCAAGTCTTCGATCGGTTGCCCCCCGCAGGCTTGACCGGAACGGTGGGAAGAACGGCCCGCGGCACGGGTCGGGCACCGTCCGGCCCGTCCGGCCGCCCGCGCGCGGGCACGGTGACCGCCGCCGCGCCGCCTCGTTCGCCAGGGCGGGGCACCGGGCCGGCGTCCCAGATCCGCAGCAGCACGGGAGTACCGAACGATGAGCACCACCGGCAGGACCGCGAAGGCCGACACGACGGAGAAGGGCGGGGCGAGCGCGACGAGCGGGACCACCGCGAAGGGCGGCACCACCGCGAAGGGCGGGACCACCGCGAAGGCGGCGAAGTCCGCGACGACCGCGAAGTCCGGGAGGCCCGCCGGGGCCGCGGGCACCGGGCAGGGGGGGCGGAAGACCGCGCCGGCCGGGAAGACCGCGCCGGCGGGGAAGATCGGGCAGGGCGAGAAGACCGACCACCGCAAGCTCGGCGGGGCGCTCTACAGCGCCAAGGCCGTCCCGCAGCCCGTGGAGGTCCCCGAGTTCGCCTTCCTCGCCGTCGACGGCACCGGCGACCCCCAGCAGAGCCCCGAGTTCCAGCCCGCCGTCGCCGCGCTCTACGCCGTCTCCTACGCCCTCAAGTTCGCCGTCCGCGCGGACACCGGGCTCGACTACGCGGTGATGCCGCTCGAAGGGCTCTGGCACAGCACCGACCCCGGCTTCGACCCCGTCGGAGTCGACACCTACGGACCCGGCGACCGCGCCGACTGGGCCTGGACCCTGATGATCCGCCAGCCCGTCCCGTACACCGCCGCCCAGCTCGACGCCGCGCTCGCCAAGGCGGCGGCCAAGGCCGGCGCGGAGGCCGCCGGACGGCTGCGCCGCGAGACCCTCGCCGAGGGCCGGTGCGTCCAGGTCCTGCACAAGGGCCCGTACGAGACCGAGCCGCGCACCGTGAAGCTGCTCCACGACTACCTGCACACCGAGGGCCTGCGCGAGGCCGGACGGCACCACGAGATCTACCTGTCCGACCCCACCAGGACCGTCCCCGAGAAGCGCCGCACGATCCTGCGCCAGCCGGTCGCCTGAGCCGTCGTCCGTCCCGCCCCGGCCGGTCGGTGCGCCCAGGGTCCGCCGGAACGGCCGGGCGGGCACCCCCGCGTGCCCGAACTTCGTACGCCACCTTTCACGCCGGTGCCGCGCCGGTCTCCTGCCGTGGCCGCCCCGGTGCACTCCAGCACACCCGCCCCGGCCCGCTGGACAGCCCCCGGTGCCCCCCATAGCATCGGGGATTCCTGTTCAGGGCGGAGCCGGGTCGCGGCCCGTCCTCGACCGCTCCCGGGGAGGGCCCCGGAGCGATGCCCATCGACCGCGTCCTGGGGGAACGGGGACCGGGACGTCCGACCCTGGTGCGCACGGGGGGTGACCGCGCAGGTTTGGATTGACGTGCCATCGATCGGTCCGTCGTCAGGTGTCGGTCGCCCACAGAGCCGGGCAGGGCCCCGGCAAGCCGGCACGTCGACGGGCCCGGGAAGCGGAGGGACCTCAGCCCGCCATGAAGATCGACACGCTCAGCAGCCACGACGAACGCCTGCGCCGGGCCATCCCGCGCATCGTCGCCCAGGTGAGGGACGGGGAGGCCGCCGTCTCCCTGGAGGAGCTCGCCGAGGCCACCAACACCTCGCCCGACTACCTGCGCCGGGTCTTCCGGCACCAGGTCGGCGAACCCATCCACCGCTACGTCCGCAGACTCCGGCTGTCGCTGGCGGCCTACCGGCTGGTCTACGGCGACCGCACCATCATCGACATCGCGGTCAGCGCGGGCTACAACTCGCACGCCGCGTTCACCCGGGCCTTCCGGTCCGCGTACGGCATCTGCCCCACCGACCTGCGCACCAACCCGCAGAGCACCGCGTGGCCCACCGCCGGGGCCGCCGGCACCGACGTCCGCCCCGCCGCGATCCCGCAGCGCCGGGTCGCCTTCTACTCGCACCTCGGCCCCATCGACAGCGCCGACACCGCCTGGGAGCGGCTGCGCGGCTGGCTCACCACCCACGGCCACTGTCCGGCCCGCTCCAAGGCGCTCGGGGTCTCCTACGACGACCCGGACTTCTTCATCGGCGCCCGCACCCGGCACGACATCTGCGTGCCGGTGCCGGACCGCTTCGACCCGCAGACCCGCGACGGCATGGGCGTCCAGGTGGTGCCCGCCTCCACCGGGCTGGTGATGCGCCACGTCGGGCCGCCCGAACTCATCCCGTTCACCTACATGCACCTGGCCGTCAGCGCGGCGACCAAGGGCATGCAGCGCACCGAGCGGCCCCCGTTGCCGTACTACCTGGAGTTCTCCTCCTTCCCGTCCGTCCACCCCGAACGGCAGGTTGCGGTGGACGTCTACCTGATGCCGCACACCCGCAGGGGCTGACCGCCCCGGCGGACGCCGACCGTCGGCAGCACACCGGCGCCGTGGACCCACCGGGCAGCGGCTTCACGGCGCCCCCCGACCGTCCCGTCCCCTCCCCGCACTTTCCCCGTCCCCTCCCCGCACCTCCCCCGTTCCCCCGTGCCGTCCGCGTTCCCCGGGGCCCCTTCCCGCCCCGCTCCGGGCATCCCGTTCCTCCCCGTCCCGTTCCCGGGCGCGCCTCCCCGTGCCGCCGCACTCCTCCCACCCGACTGCGGGCTGTTGTCGGGGTCCGCTCATGCCTACACTGCTGATCTCGCACGGTATTACCGGTCGGTAGGAATCGGGGAGTTCGGATGGCGGACGAGCGGGTCCACGCGTTCTGCGACGACGCGCTGGGCGAGCGCGATGCGGTGGCGCTGGCTGCGGCGGTACGGGCGGGCGAGGTGAGCCCCGGTGAACTCGCCGCGGCCGCCGCCGAACGGGCCCGGCGGGTCGATGCGGACCTCGCGCCCGTGGCGTTCGCGGCCTACGGCTCGCCGCGCACCGGCCGGGTCGGCCCGGACGCCCCGCTCGCCGGCGTCCCGACCTTCCTGAAGGACAACGTCGACCTCCGGGGCATGCCCACCAACCACGGCACCGCCGCCTTCCGGGCCCGCCCCGCGCGCCGCAGCGCGGGCTTCGCCGAGCAGCTCCTCGGGACGGGCCTGACCGTGCTCGGCAAGACGCGGCTGCCCGAGTTCGGCCTGAACGCCTCGACCGAGTTCGCCGCCGCACCGCCGGTGCGCAACCCCTGGCTGCCCTCGCACTCGCCGGGCGCCTCCTCCGGCGGTGCCGCGGCGCTGGTGGCCTCCGGCGCGGTGCCGATCGCGCACGCCAACGACGGCGGCGGGTCGATCCGGATCCCGGCGGCCTGCTGCGGCCTGGTCGGGCTGAAGCCCACCCGCGGCCGGCTGGTGCCCAACGAGCAGGGCCGCAGGCTGCCGATCGACCTGGTGACGGACGGGGTGCTGACCCGTTCGGTCCGGGACACCGCCGCCTTCTTCGCCGCCGCCGAGCGCCGGCACCGCAACCTGGCGCTGCCGCCGCTGGGCCTGGTGGAGGGCCCCGGGAAGCGCCCGCTGCGGGTCGGACTGGTGCTGGACTCGCCGCTCGCGCCCACCGATGCGCCGACCCGGCAGGAGGCCGAGCGCACGGCGGCCCGGCTGGCGGCGATGGGCCACCGGGTGGAGGAGGTGGAACTGCCGTTCGGCGACGAGTTCTCCCGGGACTTCGTCCTGTACTGGGGCTACATCGCGTTCCTGATCGCCGTGAGCGGCCGGCTGCTGCTGGACCGCGGCTTCCGCGCCGACCGGCTGGACGGGCTCACCAAGGGCCTGCGGGGCGGCTTCCGGCGGGAGTTCCTGCGCACGCCGGGGGTGCTGCGGCGGCTGCGGCAGGCCGAGCGCACCTACGCGGAGCTGTTCCACCGGTACGACGCGGTGCTCTCCCCGGTACTGGCCCACGTGGCCCCGCCGATCGGCCACTTGAGCCCGAACGTGCCGTTCGAGGAGCTGATCGAGCGGTTGCGCCGGTACGTGGCGTTCACCCCGGTGAACAACGTGACGGGCGGTCCGGGCATCGCGCTGCCCACGGGTGCGGCGCCGAACGGCCTGCCGATCGGGGTGCACCTGTCGGCCGGGCACGGGCAGGAACGGCTGCTGCTGGAGCTGGCGTTCGCCCTGGAGGCCGAGGAGCCCTGGCGGCGCATCCAGGACAGCTGACCGGTCCGCCGGGTCAACCGGAAGTCGTACCGGCGTACGACGGGGGTTGCACGCAGGGTTCGTCCGCTCGATCGATGTTTTCCGCTCCGGGCCCGGAGCAGTCTGTGCGTATGAAGAATTCTTCGACGAAGCGTCATGTCGCGCGGCGGGCGCGGAGGTTGGCGTCGGCAGCGGCGGCGCTCTGCCTGGCCGCCGGCACGGCCGCGCTGCTCCCGGCCGGCGCCGCGTCCGCCGCCCCCGACGAGGGCGCCGAGCGCGGCGGGTACACCGCGAAGATCCGCCGGACGGAGGCCGGCGTGCCGCACGTCCAGGCGCGGGACTTCGGCGGCCTCGGGTACGGGTACGGGTACGCCTTCGCGCAGGACAACCTGTGCCAACTGGCCGACCAGGTGGTGACGCTGCGCGGCGAGCGCTCCCGCTGGTTCGGCCCGACCGCCTCGGCCACCGACACCCCCGGCATCCCCAACCTGGCGAGCGACACCTACCACCAGGGGCTGCGCCGGGCCGGCACCGTCCAGCGGCTGCTGGACCGCCCGGCGCCGCTCGGACCGACCGACGACCTGCGCCGACTGGTCGAGGGCTACGCGGCCGGCTACAACCGCTACCTGGCCGACACCGGCGCCGCCCGGCTGCCGGACCCGACCTGCCGGGGCCGGGAGTGGGTGGGGCCGATCACCGCCCAGGACATCTGGAGCCTCGTCCTGGAGACCAACACGGCGGCGGGCGCGGCGGCCTTCAAGGGCGAGATCGGCGCCGCCGCCCCGCCGGCCCCGGGCGCCCCCGCCCCGGCGGCCGTCCCGGTGCCCGCGGTCCCGGTGCCGGCGACCGGCTCCGGAGCCGCTGCCGCCGAACCCGAGCAGCCGCTCGACCTGGGCAGCAACGGCTGGGCGCTCGGCCGCGACGCCACCCGCAACGGGACGGGCATGCTGCTGGCCAACCCCCATCTGCGCTGGCTCGGCAGCGAGCGCTTCTACCAGGTCCACCTGACCATCCCCGGGGTGCTGGACGTCGCCGGGGCCGGACTCTACGGCACCCCACTGGTCGAGATCGGCCACAACCGCGGCCTCGCCTGGACGCACACCACCAGCTACGCCGACCACGCCTCGCTCTACCGGCTCCGACTCGTCCCCGGCGACCCGCTCGCCTACCTGGTCGACGGCAGGGCCGAGCGGATGACCTCGCAGACCGTACCGGTCACCGTCCGCGCGGCGGACGGCACGCTCTCCACGGTTGAGCGCACCCTCCACACCACCCGCTACGGCCCGGTGCTGGCGGGCGGCTGGACGGCCGGCCAGGCGTACGCGCTGCGCGACGCCAACGCCGACAACCTGCGCTCGATGAACGAATGGCTGGCCATCGGCCGCGCCCGGAACCTCGACCAGCTGCGCGAGGCCCAGCGCACCTACCAGGGCAACCCCTGGACGTACACCATGGCCACCGACACCAGCGGCACGGTGTACTTCGCCGACACCTCCGCCGTCCCGCGCCTCACCGACGAGCAGCTCCGGCGCTGCACCCTGCCGGAACCCCTCGGCCCGAACCGCGTCCTGGACGGCTCGACCACCGCCTGCGACTGGGGCACCGACCCGGACGCGCTGCTCCCCGGTCTGCACGGCCCCGCCGCGCAGCCGCGGCTGACCCGCACCGACTACGTGGCCAACTCCAACAACGGCCCGTACCTCACCAACGCGGACGCCCCGATCGCCGGACTGCCCGCGATCTACGACGACGACACCCGGCTGGGCCCGCGGGCGCAGCTCGGCCTGCGGATGGTCGCCGAACGGCGGGCCGGCACCGACGGCCTGGGCGCCCCCGGCTTCACCCTGCCGACCCTCCAGGCCGCGATGCTGGGGGACCGCGTGCAGACCGCCGAGCTGAGCCGGGACGACGCGCTCGCCATGTGCCGCGCCCACCCGGAGCCCACCGCCACCGACGGCACCCGGATCGACGTCCGCGCCGCTTGCGAGGTGCTCGCCCGCTGGGACACCCGGGCCGACGCCGACAGCCGCGGCACGGTGCTGTGGCAGGCCTTCTACCTGGCCCTGGCCCGCAGCGGCCCGCCCACCTGGGCCAGGGTCCCGTACGACCCGGCGGCGCCGCTCACCACCCCGCGCGGCATCGACGGCGGGAACGCGACCGCCCAGCGGGCCCTGGCGGACGCCGTGCAGCGGCTGACCGCGCAGGGCACCCGGCTGGACGCCCCGATCGGCGAGGTCCAGCGCTGGGCCGGCATCCCGCTGAACGGCTGCTCCGGCACGCTGGGCTGCTTCAACGTCCTCACCGCCTCGCCGAACTCGGGCAGCGGCGGGGCGACCCACCCGACCGATCCCACCGACCGGATCCACGGGACGAGCTTCCTGATGGCCACCGAGCTCACCCCGTCCGGTCCGCGCACGCGCACCCTGCTCACCTACGGGCAGTCCGCCAACCCGCTCTCCCCGCACTACACCGACCAGACCGCCCGCTACCAGCGCAAGCAGTGGGTCGCGGAGCGGTTCACCGAGGCCGAGATCGCGGCCGATCCGCAGCTGAGGACGACCGTGCTGTTCCGCTGACCGGGTGACCGCACCGGGCGGGCGGCCCCGGGGCCCCCCGCCCGGACCGCGCACGTCCTGCGCGGGGCGCGCATCCAATGCGGGCGCGCGTCCTACGCGGAAGCGTGCTCCTCCGCGGGGAGCGTGATCATGAAGGCCTTGCGCAGGGTCTCGTGCACCGTCCAGGTGGTGCGGTCTCCGCGGCGCAGCACGGCCAGGTCGCCGGGGCCCACCTCGAAGGTGTCGCCGCCCTCGACGGCGACGGTCGCCCGCCCGCTGATCACCACGAACATCTCGTCGGCCTCGGTGTCGGTCACGGTGCCGGGCGTGATCTGCCAGATTCCCCGGAGCTGCCGCCCGTCGGGGGACTCCCACACCACCGTGCTGGACACCTCGGGGCGGCCGGCCAGGACCTGGGCCGGGTCGAGCGGCTCGGGTTCGAGCACGGCGTCGGGGATGTGCAGGGCGAAGCTTCCGAGGGCGGTCATGGTGTGGTCTCACTTCTCGCGGTGGGGCCGCCGGGGCCGAGGGTTCCAGAGAGGCTACGGGGCCCGTCCGCGGCCGCGGCACGGGGGGTCGCGCAGCCGCGGAATGCCCGACCGGCCGCCCGCGGTTGGCAAGGGAAGAAGCCACCGCCCCCGCGGTGCGGCGACAGGGCGGTGACACCCCGTCGGCACCGCCCGCGGGCCGAGACCGGAGTACCCATGACCACCGACGCGCCCCGGGCCACCGACCGCTCCTTCCTCTTCGTCCTGAGCAGTTCCCGCTCCGACGGCAACACCGAACTGCTCGCCCGGACCGCCGCCGAACAGCTGCCGCCCGGCGTCCCGCAGCGCTGGATCGACCTCACCGAGCTGTTGCTCCCCGACTTCCAGGACGGCCGCCACGAGGACGCGGACAGCGTCGCGGGCGAGGCGGAGGAGATCCTGCGGCAGGCCACGCTGGAGGCCACCGACATCGTCATAGCCTCGCCGCTCTACTGGTACAGCCTGTCCGGCCACGCCAAGCGCTACCTCGACTACTGGTCCGGATGGCTGGCCGTGCCCGGTCTGGACTTCAAGCAGCGGATGGCGGGCCGGACGCTGTGGGGCGTGACGGCGATGGCCGACCGCGACGAGGTCCGCGCCGACGGCCTGGTGACCGGCCTCAACCACACCGCGGCCTACCTGCGGATGCACTTCGGCGGGGTGCTTCTCGGCAACGGCTCCCGCCCCGGCCAGGTCGTGGACGACGAGCGCGCCATGCTCCGGGCCAAGACCTTCTTCCGGGGCGAGACCCCGCTCGCCGCGTTCCCCGCCGTGGCGCCGCCCGTCGGCGACTGACCGGCCGCGGGGGGCGGCTCCGGCAGTCCCGCCGCCGGGCCGCCGGCCCCCGCCCACCTGCGTGCCGGCCTGCCCGTTCACCCACCTGACTGCCCACCCACCTGCCCGTTCACCCATCTGACTGCCCACCCGCAGACTCGCCAACCTGCCTGCCCGCTCAGCGCCGCAGGCGGAAGCCGCCCTCGACCAGGTGGAGGTCGGCCGCGGTCGGCTCCGGCGCCTCGCACCTGCGGGCGGTCGACGGCGCCGTCGGGTCCTGGTAATCGGGCAGTAGGGGCCAGCCGACGCGGCGCTGCCCGCTGTCGTCGGTGTACAGGCTGAAGACGGTTTCGGGACGCCATCCGGCCGCCGGCCCGGGCGGCTGCTCGTGGCCGGGTGGCACGGTGAAGCGCAGCGATTCGACCCGTCCGGTGACGGCGGTCGTGGCGCCCGTGGTCACCAGGCAGTCGACGGCGACCTCGATCCGGACGGTGCTGGTGGTGCCGTCCGGGTTGGGGAACTCGTGCTCGATGGCGGCGTGGCCCCGGGCGGCTGCCGGACGGCCGGGCGCGGGACGGTGCCGGGTCCGGGCGTCGATGGTGAGGGTGAGCCGGTCGGCGCCGGGGGTGCTGCTGTACGGGTCGAGCCGCGCCCACCCGTGCAGTCCGCCGGTCGGACGGCTCGCCGCCTCGGCGGCGGGTGCGACGAGCAGCGGGGCCGCCAGGACGGCGACCGCGCAGCCGAGAACTGCCTTGCGCATGAGGGGACTCCTTCGGACGGGGCGGGCCTCGTCGGCCCTCGTTCGGGTCTCGTTCCGGCCGGAGTCGGCCGTGCTTCGACGATCGCAGCCGCGACCCGGCCGGGCGTCCGCCCTGGGAAGGGACCCGCTCACCCCTGCGGGGGAGTTCCGCCGCGCCCCCTCCTCCGACCCCTCTGCTCCGCCCCCTGCGGGGGAGTTCCGCCGCGCCCCCTCCTCCGACCCCTCTGCTCCGCCCCCTGCTTGGGCTCCGCCGACGGCCCCCGCCTGCCCCCCGCCCGCCCCTGCCGAACAGTCCCTGCGCCGTCGGGCGCCGGTGCGCCCGCCCCCGGTGCCCCGGGAAGCGCCCCGCTGCGCCCCTGTACGGGACCGGTCGGGCGTGGTGGCATGTACGCGACAACCTGCCGGGCGGTCCGCACGTGGGGGTGCGCGACCGGGAGCCCGGCGGGTCTACGGAAGGAAACGCCCGTGTCCGTCCGCACCATGGCCGTCGGCGGCGCCGCCGCGGTCCTGCTCGTGACCTCACTGACCGGCACCGCGTCCGGCACCGCGTTCGGCACCGCCCCCGGGACCGGCTGGACCACCCCTCCGCCGGACAAGATCGTCATCGACGTCGCCACCGTCAACGGCTCCGGCTGTCCGGCCGGGACGGCGGCGGTCGCCATCTCCCCGGACAACACCGCCTTCACCGTGACGTACAGCGAGTACGTCGCGCAGGTCGGCCGCGGCTCCAAGCCCACCGACGCCCGCAAGAACTGCCAGCTCAACCTGAACGTCCACGTCCCGCAGGGCTTCACCTACGCCATCGCCTCCGCCGACTACCGCGGCTTCGCCCACCTGGAGAAGGGCGCCACGGCCGTCCAGCGCGCCAACTACTACTTCCAGGGCTCGCCCCAGACCGCCGCCTACAACCACCGCTTCACCGGTCCGATCGACGACAGCTGGCAGGCGACCGACACGGTGGCCGTCACCGCCCTGGTGTGGGCGCCCTGCGGCGAGATCCGCAACTTCAACATCAACACCGAGATCCGGGTCAACGCCGGCACCTCCGACCCGGCCACCACGACCAGCTTCATGACGATGGACTCGACGGACGGCAGCGTCAACACCGTCTACCACCTCGCCTGGAAGCACTGCCCCTGATCCGTCGCCCGCGCGCCCCCGACGCCCCACTCCCGACCCCGGGTCCTCCGCGTCCGCCGGGCGCTCCGCATCCCCCTGACTCCTGGCATCTCCCCGACCCACGCAGCTTCCCGACCCACCGCATCCTCCGCCTCACCCCGCGCCCCGGCCTGCACCCCGCCCGTACGGGCGCCGCAGGCCGGGGCGCCCCGTGTACCCGGGTTCCCGGCACCACGGGCGGCGGGCGGCGGGGGACCGGCGCGAGCCGATCGGGCGTCACCGGTTCCGGTGCGCGTCGACGGGGGTGATGTCGAGGACGGCCTTGCCGGCGACGCGGCGGGACACCAGGGCGTCGGCGGCCTCGTGGGCGCGGGTCCAGGGGCCGCGCCAGCCGATCTGGGGGTCGAGGCGGCCCGTCCCGACCAGGTGGAGCAGGAAGTCGAGGTCCTCACCGAAGGGCGTGCTGACGTTGAAGTTCTCCAGCCGGCCGCGGACGCTGTCGACGCGGGCCTGTTCGAAGTCGATGAGGGTGGGCTCGCCGGAGGCCTTGCCGATGGCCAGGGCGATGCCGTCGGGGGCCAGGCGGTGGAAGGCCGCGGCGAGTTGGCTGCCGCCGACGTTGTCGAGCACGCCGTGGACGGGGGCGGTCAGCCCGGTCGGGCCGTGGACGATCTCGGCGGCGCCCAGGTCGCGCAGGCCGCGGGCGCGTTCCGGGTCCCCGACCGAGGCGATCACGTAGGCGCCTGAGAGCGCGGCGAGCTGGACGGCGAAGCGCCCGACACCGCCGGACGCCCCGGTGACCAGCACCCGGCGGCCGAGGACCGAGCCCAGCCGCCGGAGCGCCTGCAGGGCGGTGACGCCGGCCACGGGCAGTGCGCTCGCGGTGCCGAGGTCGACGGTGTCGGGCACCACGGCGAGTTCCGCGGTGTCGACCGCGCGCAGTTCGGCCCAGGCACCGCCCCAGCCGAAGCCGACCACCCGCTCTCCCGCCTGCGGGCCCGAGCCGTCGGCGGCGGGCTGCACGACCACGCCGGCGGCGTCCCATCCGGGGACGTACCCGGGCCGGGTGGCGGGGGAGCGGTAGACGATCTCGCCGAAGTTGAGGGAGATCGCGGCGACCTCGACTAGCGCCTGGTCGGGTCGCGGCCGGGGGTCCGGCGCCTCGCCGAGGCGCAGGTGCTGCGGGGCGTGCGGGTCGTGGACGAGTGCGTGCACGGCGGTGGCCTTTCCGGGCGGGCGCCTCGGCGGAGTGCGTCGGCGGTGCGGAGTGCGTCGGTGCGGACGACTCTGCCGGGGCCCGCGCACGATCCGCTGACGGTCCGCGCACGGGCCCCGGCCCGCGGCTGCGGGGCGTGCCCGCCTGGCCCGTCGCGGCTCCCTCACCACGTCACCCGCCACCGCCGTCGCGGCTCCGTCAGCGCGTCACCCGCCACGTGAGGGCGTCCGTCAGGCCGGCCCGGAGTCCGGGGTCGACGACGGCCGGGGTCGGGTCGGTGGCCACGGCGGTGAGCCGGTGCCGCAGGCCCTTGGGGCCCGGGAGGTGCAGGTCGGCGACGGTGACGGTGGTGCGGTCGCGCAGGCCGTCCAGCTCCCGGCCGTCCAGGTACCAGCGCAGGCGCGTGCCGGGGGCGGGCAGGTCGACGTGCAGCCGGTCGCCCCGGGTGAGGACGGTGTCGGCCGGGGTGGGGCTGGTGAGCGTGCTGGCGTAGCGGTAGAAGCCGGTGATCATGGCCTCGCGTCCGGGCAGGTTGAACTCGCGGCCGAGCGAGCGCATGATCGAGTTCTCGGTCGGCCGGTACAGCCCGGCCGGGTGGTAGCCGCCGCCCTCGTACGCGCCGACGGTGCCGCCGTCGGGGGAGGTCCGGCCGAGCCAGCGGTACCACTTGGTGCGGCTGCGGCGCAGCTGGTCGGCGGTCAGTTCGGTGATGTTGGCCTCGGTGGGCTCGTCGCCCTCGTAGCGGCCCTGGCCCTCGTAGAAGTACTCGTCGGCGAGCAGGCCCAGCGAGTGGCCGGTCTCGTGCACGGCGACCTGGCCGGAGCGCTCGTTGCCGCCGGAGACGGTGGCGATCCCGGAGTAGCCGAGCGAGGAGACGACGTCGTTGTAGCCGGCGCCGCCGTACTTGGCGCTGTTGGCGACCACCACCACGAGGTCGGCCTGCGGGGCCCGGGCGGCGTAGCGTTCCACGGCGTCGGTGTCGACGCACAGCAGCCGCTCGATGTCCTCGCACCAGAAGTGGGAGCCGAGCGCGGTCTCCCGGACGGTGGTGCGGTCGGGGTCGCCGGAGACGCCGGACTCGGCGGAGACGGCCTGCACGGCCCAGACGTTGAAGAGCGAGCGGTAGGTGGTGTACGGCTCGACGGCGGTGATCTCCTGCCACTTGGTGCCGGCGTCGGCGAGGAACTTCTCCTGTTCGGCGGCGGTGTAGCCGTCGCCGATGACCACCACGTCGAGCTTGCTCGCGGTGCTGCCGTTTCGGAGGAGGGGGCTGACGGTGCCGTCGCCGGCGAGGGCGCCGATCGACCGGCGGGCGGTGAACGGGGAGCCGGCGGGCACCACGGCGCGGGAGATGCTGCCGTCCTCGGCGAACACCTCGACCCGGTGTCCGGCGCCCCCGGTTTCGGCGCGTGCGGTCTCGGCGCCCGCGGGTCCGCCGCCTGTGGTCTCAGCGCCCGACGCTGCGGTCCGCGCGGGCGAGGCGGGTCCGCCGGCCGCCGAGGCGGGGGCGGCGCAGAAGCAGAGCGCGGCCAGCGAGGTGACGCCGGCCAGGACGGTGGTGGTGAAGCTGCCGTGGCGCACAGGTGCCTCCAGAAGGGCTTCCACTGATGTAAATTGATGCTCAATCAGAGTTGATTCGGCGAGTTAATCTAGGACACCGCCGCGTCCACGACAATGGGTCGGACGGGACCGGCGGGCAGGACGGGGAGGAGCGGCCGTGGACGGGCGGAGCGAACCGGAGGGCCTCGGCCGACGGATCCAACGGCTGCGGCGAGAGCGGGGGTTGACGCAGCGCGCGCTTGCCGAGCCGGCCTACACCGCCGCCTACGTCTCCACCGTGGAGGCCGGCCGGGTGCACCCCTCCGACACCGCGCTGCGCCACCTCGCCGACCGCCTCGGCACCACCTTCGACGAGCTCGCCACCGGCCGACCGCCCCATCTGGAGGCCGAGTTGAAGCTCGCCCTCGCCGAGGCGCAGGGCGTGCTCGCGGAGGGCGACACCGCCGGGGCGGCCGGGCGCTTCGCCGCCGTGCTCGACCGCGCCGCACAGTACGACCTGGCGAGCGTCCGGCCCGCCGCCGTCCAGGGCCTCGGCGAATGCGCCCTGGAGGCCGGCCGGCTCGACGAGGCCCGCGAGCGCTTCGAGGAGGCGGAGCAGTTGCTCGCCGGCGAACCGCTGCCCCGCCGGGCCGCCGCCGTCCGCGGCCGGGCCGTCGCCCACCTCCTGGCCGGCGAACTCCGCTACGCCTGCTACCTGCTGGAGTCGGCCATCGACCAGCTCAACCGGAGCGGCCTGCACGACCCCGACGCGCTGCTCCTGCTGTACTCGGCGGCCATCGGGCCGTACATGGACATGGGCGCACACGTCCGGGCCGCCCAGGCCGCCGAACTGGCCCTCGCCCTCGCCCCGAGCGCCACCGACCCCGTGCTGGTCGCCGGGCTGCACCGCAGCGTCGCCCGCACCCTGATCGCCGACGGTCGCGCCGCCGAGGCCGATGCCTCGCTGGCCCGCGCGCAGGAGCTCTACCAGCGGCTGCGCCTGGACTCCGACCTCGCCAAGTGCCACTGGATGCGCGGCTACGTGCACGCCCAGGCCGGCGACCTGGCGGCGGCCGAACACGAACTGCGCACCGCCCGCGCCATGCTGGCCTCCCGGCATGCGGAGCTGTTCACCGCCCAGGTCGACGTCGAACTCGCCGACGTGCTGCGCCGGCGCGGCCGGACCGGGCAGGCGGGCGACCTGCTGCGCAGCCTGCTGGACCGGCTGGGCCCCGAGCGCGGCGCCGTCCACGCGGGCGGGGCGCACCGGCTGCTCGGGCTCATCGCCGAGGAGCACGGCGCGAACGAGGCCGCCGAGGAGCACTACGTCACCGCCCTCGCCCTGCTCGAACGGGCGGGCGCCACCGGCGACCTGGCCGACCTGTGCCGACTGCTCGGCGACCTGCTGCGCCGTACCGGGCGGGTCGAACTCGCGCTGGACGTCTACCGGTCGGGGCTCGGCCACCGCGCGGCGCCGGGCACCACGACGCTGGGACCCGCCCCGGCCGGCCCGCCCGTTCCCCCCGCGTACGCGACGCCGCCGGCATCGGACCTGCCCCTGCCTCCGTCCGGACCGGCCCTGCCGCCGCACCTCCCCGGCCCTGCCCTGCCCGCGCCGTGAAGCGCGCGGCGCCCCGCCGTCCCGGACACACGTCCGGGACAACGGGGCACCACCGGGCGGCCCGACGGCCTACCGGCCCACCGGTCGACCGGCGAACCGGCGCAGGCCGTCAGGACAGCAGGGTCCAGGACTGCCCGGGCGCGGCCGGGTTCGCCGTGCTGAGCGCGACCGGCGAGGTCGGCGCGGACTGCGGGGCGTCGAGCACCAGGCCGGTGGCGACGTTGGTGATGCTCAGCGCGCCGGTCGCGGTGTCCTGCACCACGCGCCACTTCTGGTACGGGTTGTTCGGGTCGTGGCTGTTGAGGACCCAGGCGGGGCCGCCGGGTGCGGCCGGTCCGGTCAGGGTGCCGTGGACCTGGGTCGGGGTGGAGCAGTTGTCGGTGATGCGCACGGTGCCGTCGGGGTTGGCGGCGAAGTTCCACTGCTCCGAGGTGTGCCAGCTCCACCAGGTGTTGATGCCGGTGGGGGAGCCGTCGGGGGCGCTGCAGGTGCCCCGGACCTCCAGGGCCTGGCCGTTGGTGCCGCCGGCACTGATCCCGTGGTACCGGCCGTCGCCGATCACGGCGGCGGGGACGGTGGCCGGCAGCGGCTTGAGCCGGTACATGGCGACGCCGTGCGGGGCGACCGAGGCGCTGATCGTGCCGTTGGTGGTGCCGGTGGCGCCGGTCCACAGCTCCTTGAACGAGTAGCCGGATCCCGGGAGTTCGAGCGCGGCGAGGCTGGTGGAGAGGGTCCGGGCGGCGTTCGGGTCCTGGTTCACCAGCAGGACGGCCGTGTCGCCGTTCGCCAGCCGGCGCTTGAGGACGAGGGGTGCGGTGCCATTGGCCGGCGGTCCGCCGACCAGCGTGGCGGGCTTGGCCAGGCTGTCCTGGTTGACGGCGATGACGTCGGCGTTCTTCAGGATCGCCAGCGCCGAGTCGGTGATCCCGGTGGACCAGGTGTACCCCTGGTGGGTCCGCTGCGCCTGGGCGGTGGTGCGCAGGTCGGCGCCGGCGATCAGCGGCGAGGCCATCATCGCCAGGATCGACATCTCGCTGCGCGACTGGTCGTCGCTCATCGGCTTGTGGCAGAGGCAGGTGTCGGTGACGCCCCAGAGGCCGTACGGGTTCTGCCAGCCCGCGAACATCATGTCCATGTCGTTCCAGCTGCCCGGGCGGACGTTGCCGGGGTACCGCAGTGCGGTCTGCAACTGGCCGTTGTGGAGCACGCCCTCCAGGTCGGTACCGCGGTCGCCGCCGATCCGGCACAGATTGGCGACCTGCCCGCACCACACCCCGGTCGGGGCGTAGCCGGGTGCCTGCCGGGCCGGGGTACCGGCGGCGACCACCACCGGGTCGGTCCGGGCCGGGTCGTCGGCGGCCAGCAGGTGCGGGACCCCGGTGTGCACGGGCTGCGCGGAGAGGCTGAGCGTCACCCGGGGGCGGCCCTGGGCGGCGGAGGCGGCGTCCAGGGCGAGGCGGAAGTCGCGGGTCCGGGCGTAGATCGAGCGGGTCAGCTCCCTGCCCTGCCCCTGGGTGCCGTAGTTGTGGCCGTCGGGGCCGGTGATCGGCGGGCCGTACGGGCAGTCGTCGTACTTGACGTAGTCCACGCCCCAGGCGACGAAGTCGGCGGCGTCGGTGGCCTCGTGGCCCAGGCTGCCGGGGCGGCCCTGGCAGGTGGTGTACGTGGTGGTGGCGTAGAGCCCGAACTTCATGCCCTTGGTGTGGGCGTACCGGGCCAGGTACTCGATGCCGTTGACGGTCCGTCCGTCGATCGTGCGGGTCGGGAACCGGGTGGGGTCGGGCACCAGGTGGCCGGTGGTGACGTCGAGTCCGCCGCCGTCGGTGCCGCTGACCGGGTTGCCCCGGGCGTCGTAGAGCTGCATCGCGCCGTGGGTGTTCTTGACCAGGTCGGTGGTCTGGCCGTCGCGGTGGCCGAGCGACCAGCCGTCGTCGACGGTGACGGTGGTGTAGCCGGCCGCCACCAGACCCTTGGAGGACATGAAGTCGATGGTCTGGACGACCTGTTCCTGGGTGACCCCGGTGCCCAGGGTGTTCCAGGAGTTCCAGCCCATCGGCGGGGTGAGGGCGAGTCCGTTGTCCAGGGCCGCGGCCGGCGCGGCGGCCGGTCCGAGGGCGACGGCGGTGAGGCCGGACGCCGCGAGCGACAGCGCGAGCAGGGCGCGGGGCAGCAGGCGGGGCACGGGGATGCGTAGGCGCATGGGCGCTCCAGGGGGCGCGAGGGGTGGGGGGAGATTCGGCAGGATCTGCCGTGCCGTTCTGTTGGAATCGAGCCGATGCGCACGTTCAAACAGAAAGCGACGCGCAGCATAGGCACAGTCGGGGGCCGCGCTCAAGCGGCCCGTCGCGAACCGCTGTTGACGGTCAGTCCGTTGTGGGAACGGGTGAGTGGCTGTTGCGTCACGAGTTGATCTCGATGGGTACCGGGCGCTTGACGTTCACTCGCAAAGCTATGTGATATTTCACATCACGTTTGAACGAGTTGATTTCTGACTGATTCCCCCGCCGGGTTCGAACCGCCCCCGCCCAGCCGCGAAACCCCGAACCGCGCGTCTCCGGCCTCCGCCGGTCGGCGCGAAGGAGCATCCCCGCATGACCCGAAGCACCAGCACCCGCGCCGCCGCAGCCCTCCTGCTCGCCCTCGCCCTCACCGCCACCGCCTGCTCCGACGGCCGGGGGGCGGGCTCCGGCGACATCGCCACGGTGGAGGGCCGGATCTCGATCACCTACCTGCAGAAGCAGGGCGACCAGGAGTACTTCGTCGGGGAGGCCGCCGGGGCGCGGGCCAAGGCGCAGGAGCTGGGCGTCGACCTCCGGGTGGTCAACCTCGGCAGCGACGCCGACAAGGCCGTCGGCGAGGTGCAGGCGGCCATCGCACAGAAGACCAACGGCATCATCGTGGTCGTCCCCGACCCGGCGGTGGGGCCGCAGATCGTGCAGGCCGCCAAGGCCGCCAAGGTCGCCCTGCTGACCTCGGACGACCAGATCTGCGCCACCGGTCCCGACCCGGTGGTCTGCGCCCGGGCCAACCTGGTGCCGCGGATCGGCTTCAGCGGCAGCGACATGGGTGCCGAGGTCGGCCGGCGCGCCGCCGAGGAGTTCCGGAAGGCCGGCTGGAGTCCGGCCGACACCCGGGTGGTCTCCGCCTGGAAGCAGGACGTCACGGTCTGCGGCGACCGGGTCAAGGCGGCCCGCGAGGCGTTCGGCGTCGCTGTCCCGGGCGTGCGCAGCCTCGAGGTCGCCACCGACAACACCCCCGCCGGCGCGCAGGACCGGGTCGCCGCGACCGTCACCGCGCACCCCAACGTCCGCACCTGGGTGGTCTGGGGCTGCAACGACGAGAACGTGCACGGCGGGGTGGCCGCGCTGCAGAACGCGGGCATCGGCGCCGACCGCATCATCGGCGTCGGCATCGGCGCCTACCTGGCCTGCAAGGACTGGAGCGGCGGCCGGCCCACCGGCATGAAGGCCGCGCTGTTCCTCAACGGCCGGGACGTCGGCGCGCTCGCCGTCCAGACGATGTACGAGCGGCTCAGGAACGGCCGCGACTTCCCCGCCGAGGCGTTCGCCCGCAGCACCATGGTCGACGCCGGCACCTGGAGGAGCGCCGGCGTCACCTGCGCCTGATGCCAGGGCGCCCCACTGAACTGACGGAGCGCCAATTCGCGGGCCCGGTAGATCGGTCCTCAGGTCGTGTCGTCGGCGAGGACCCGGCGGGCCAGGGCCAGCAGGTCGGCGAGGGCCGGGTGGCCGAGGCCCTCGCGCCAGGCCAGGACGACGGGGACGGCCGGTGCGTCCGCGAGCGGGCGGTACACCAGCGAGGGGTGGGTGTGGTTGCTCGGGGTCGCCGAGGTGGAGACCCCGACGGCGCGGCCGGCGGCCACGGCGAGCAGCCACTCGTCGGTGTTGGTCACCTCCAGCGTCACCGCCGGGCGGGCACCCGCCGGCCACAGGTCGACCGTCGTGGTGCCGGACACGGTGTTGAGCGCGATGGGGTGGGCGGCGAGCTCCGCCAGGGTGATCCGGGGGAGGGCGGCCAGCGGGCTGTCCGCCGCCATCACCACCACCCGCGCCTCCCGGCGCAGCAGTTCGGTGCGCAGCCCGTCCGCTGGGACCTCGCCGCGCAGCAGGGCCGCGTCGACGGTGCCCCGGGTGAGGCCGGCCGTGCGGTCGTCGATCCGGAGCAGTTCCAGTGGGACGTTCGGGTGCTCCTCGTCCCAGCGGCGCAGCAGCGGGACGGTCCGATCGCCGAGCGCGGCCCAGGTGTGGCCCAGACGCAGTGGTCGGCCGCCGAGCCCGGCGGGGTCGAGGGCGGCGTCGACCGCGGCCACGGCGGCGACCGCCCGCTCGCGGAACGTCCGCCCCTCGGCGGTGAGTTCGAGGTGGTGCGTGGAGCGGTCGGCCAGCCGGGCGCCGAGGTGCTCCTCCAACTGGCGCAGGGTCCGGGAGAGCGCCGGCTGGCTGAGGTGGAGGCGGGCGGCGGCGCGGGTGACGTTGCCCTCCTCGGCGATGGCCAGGAAGGCGCGCAGGTGTCGCAGCTCGACGGTCATGCTTCGGGAGCATAACCGCGCCGGATTCGGCATTTCACGCGAAGCCGCCGGATTCCTAGCGTGGACGGCATGACCTCGACCGCCCCCGGCGCCACCGCGTCCCCCGCCGCCGCCCACCCCGTGCGCAACCCCGCCCCGGCGGCCCCGGTGACCCCCGCGACCACAGCGACCACGGCGACCACCGCCCCCGCGCACCCCGGTGCGCCCGCCGTCCTCCGCCACGCCGCAGGCCGCGGCACCCTCACCGGCGTCGCCCTGGTGCTCGCCGGGGCGGTGTCCGGACAGTTCGGCTCCGCCTTCGCCGCCCTGCTGTTCCCCCGCGCCGGGGCGCTCGGCGCGGTCGCCCTGCGGGTGGGCTTCGCGGCCCTGCTGCTGCTCGCCGTCACCCGGCCCCGGCTGCGCGGGTACCGCCGCGCCGACTGGGCGGTGGTCGTCGGCTTCGGACTCGCCCTCGGCGGCATGAACATCCTCTTCTACCAGGCGATCGACCGGATCCCGCTCGGTGCGGCGGTCACCCTGGAGGTGCTCGGCCCGCTGCTGCTGTCGGTGGCCGTCGCCCGCCGGGCCGCCGGAATGCTCTGGGCCGGTCTGGCGCTCGGCGGGGTCTGCCTGCTGGGCGGCGGCCTCGACCGGCTCGACCCGGTCGGCGCGGCCTTCGCCCTGGGGGCCGGGGCGATGTGGGCGGCCTACATCCTCCTCAACGCCCGCGCCGGTGCCCGCTTCCCGCGCCTGGACGGGCTGGCCATCGCGATGACCGTCGCCGCCCTCGCCGCCCTCCCGCTCGGCATCGCCTCGGCGGGCGGGGCGCTGCTGTCCCCCGCCGTCCTCGCCCCCGGGCTGGCGGTCGCGGTGCTCAGCTCCGGCGTGCCGTACACCCTGGAACTGCTCGCCCTGCGCCGGCTGCCCGCCGCGACCTTCGCCGTCCTGACCAGCCTGGCCCCGGCGCTCGGTGCCACGGCGGGCTACCTGGTGCTCGGTCAGGCGCTGTCGCTGCCGCAGTGCGCGGCGATCGCCCTGGTCGTCGCGGCGAGCGCGGGCGCCGTCCGCAGCGGTGCCCGCGGCCGCTGACCGGACGGAACAGGATCGGGCGGAGCAGGATCACCCGGGCCGGAGCCGCTGCACGGGCCCGGGCGGGCGGGTCCGTGGAGGCGTGGCGGTCGGCCCGGGCGGGTGGGGCCGGACGTGTCCGGCGTACGGGTTGCGGGCCCCGCGAGGCGCCACGGCGGGCCCCCGCCGGGCGGATACCTTCGGGCGGGGGCCGACCGATCCACGTCCACGGGAGAACCATTGACTTCGAACCGGCCCGGCGGCGTCCGCGCCCGGCAGGTGCTGCGCAACCCCAAGGTCTGGATCCTGCCGACGGTGATCGTCGGGCTCGTGGGGTTCCTGCTGTCGCTGCTCTACATGGGCGGCATCATCAACCCCCGGGCCGACCTCCACCGGTTGCCGATCGGACTGATCAACTCCGACCAGGGCGCGGTGGTCGACGGACAGCAGCAGAACCTCGGTGCGCAGATCACCGCCGGCGTGCTCGCCGCACCCGACCCCGACGAGAAGGTCTCCTGGCGGGTGCTCGACCGGGCCGCCGCCGACGAGCAGCTCGGCCGCGGCGCCCTCACCGGGGCCCTGGAGGTCCCGGCGGGCTTCACCGCCGCCGTGGCGGCGCTCGGCGACCCGGCCCAGCAGGCACCCGAGCGGCCGACCATGATCGTCCTGACCAACCCCGGGGTGGGCAGCCTGGCCTCCTCGCTGGCCTCCTCGATCTCCCAGGACACCGCCGAGCGGGCCTCGGCGGAACTCGGCCGCACCCTCACCGCCCAGGCCGCGGCGCGGGTCGCCCCCGGAGGGCAGGAGACCAACGCGGCGGCGCTCCAGCTGGCCGACCCGATCGCGGTCGTCGTCCAGGTCGGCCACCCGATCGGCCAGAACAGCGGGCTCGGCCTCACCGCCTTCTACTACACGCTGCTCCTCGTGCTCTGCGGCTTCCTCGGCGCCAACGTGATCAGCAACGGCGTCGACGTCGCCCTCGGCTACGCGGCCAGCGAACTGGGCCCGCTGCGCACCCAGCGCCCGCTGGTCCGGATCAGCCGGACCGCCACCCTCACCGTCACCTCCGTGATGTCGGTGGCGATCGCCGTGCTGACGTCGTCCCTGGTGATGCTGGCGACCGTGGTGGTGCTGGACATGGACGCCTCGCACCTGCCCATGCTCTGGATCTTCTCGGTCTGCGCCACGGCGGCGGTGGGGCTCGGCATGCAGGCGCTGCTCGCGGCGTTCGGCGGGATCGGCCAGCTGATCGGCATGTTCGTGTTCATCGCGCTGTCCCTGCCGTCCTCCGGGGCGACGGTGCCGCTGGAGGCGCTGCCGGAGTTCTACCAGCGGCTCGCGGTGTTCGAACCGATGCGTCAGCTCACCGACGGCGTCCGGGCGATCCTCTACTTCGACGCCCAGGCCGACGCCGGGCTGGCCCGCGGCTGGATCATGATCGCGATCGGGACGGTGGCCGCGCTGGTCTTCGGCTACGCGATGACGATCTACTACGACCGCAAGGGCCTCCACCGGGTCCACCCCGAGAGCGACTGAGGACGGCCCGCCCTCCCGCCGTCGAACCAGGGGCCGGCCACTGCGGTCGTGCCCTGCGACCGGGCCCGGCGGGCGTTCTGAACAGGCGTGATGACCTGGTAGTGTTCTTCCCGTCGAGAGGGAACAACCTCTCGGGCAGGCGTCGGTGGTGCTACCGGAGCACGTCCTACTTTCAGTAGGGAGAGTCCGTTCAACCCGGGCCCGGCGCTCGATCGGAGGGCGGCCACCCCCACAACCGGGGGGGCCCCCACCCCGGTGGCGTGGATGGACGGGGGGC